>CAYPZL010000009.1:0-57328 GCA_964415045.1 uncultured Pirellulales bacterium
TCCCCGGTCTTTGCCTGGTGTCGATTCAAAAAGTACCCGAAAACCGGATGAGCCAATTATATCTCACACAGAGACACAAAGACACGGAGGTCAGAACAACACGAACCCCGTCATTCTTCGTGGCTTTGTGCCTTCGTGTGAGAAACCGAATTCGTGGCCGTCCCGTGTAAATCCGTGTCAAAAAAGAAGTTATCCGCGTTCATCGGCGTTCATCTGCGGTTTCACATGCTCGGTGCTCTCGGCGTTCTCTGTGGCAGGGCATTGTTTTTCCGCGCATTGCGCGTATTTTGCGGTGGGGCGGTCGTGGTTCGCGACCCGTTCCCCGTGGTTTCTACTGGGTTCCCGGCCTCGCGGGAATGACAGCGTCGAATCCGGGCCAGCATCATTGATTATGGGTAGTTGATGATTGGTGATTTCTTCGCGTGCTTCGTGGTTGGAAGGCCGTGCCCCGTGCCCCGTGCCCGGGGGGCAACACTCATCTACTCATCTACTCATCAACCCATCTACCCATCTACCCATCAACCCATCTACCCATCTACTCATCTACCCATCTACCCATTGACTTCGCTTATCAGCCGTTTTTCCCTTGACGCCGTTCCGGCCATGTCTTATGATGATTATGCAACTAAGAGACTGGTATTGCGATAGGAAGCCGGCGATGAGTGGCCCGCTATTGGGGATTGGAGATTTGGGATTGGGGATTCGTGGCGATCGCAGGTTCACCACGGAGACACGGAGAACACCGACGCCGGTCGGTGCCGGGAAATTCTAAGCACGAAACTCGAAATCCGAAACGAGTTCGAAATGCGAATGACTCAAACCACCCGAAACGCAAAAACAAACCCAATCAAAGCCAATTTGAGTACCGCGGGTTCGGGGATCAGCCGGCGGGGGCCTCGTTGACGTCCTTCTTGATGCGCTGGATGTGGCCTCTGCCGAGGGCCTTGACCTCGCAGCCGAGCTCGAAGTAGCGGCGGATTCTGTCGTCGTCGAGGATGCCGAAGCAGTCGATCACGGCCAGCGGGCCGCCGGCCCATTGGACGACCTGGTCGGGATCGAGTTCCAGGTACGGCTCGTGCGGGACGGCCAGGATCACGGCCTCGGCGCCCCGAATCGCTTCGGCGAGGTCCTTCTGGACCCTGACGTTGGTCAGGCCGTCCTGGTTGCGGAAGAAACGGGCCCAGGAATGGCCGGGGGCCGGATAGGTGTCCTGGCTTTCCAGCTCGTACCAGTGATCGACGTACGGATCGTGGACGCGGATCTCGGCACCCATCTCGGTGAGCTTGCGGACGACCATCTCGCTGCCGCTGTAGCGGGTGTCGCCGACGTCCTGGCGGTAGCTGGCGCCGCAGATCAGCACGTCGGCGTGGGCGATGTAGCGGCCCATGTTCCGCAGGGCGTCGCGGGTAAGCTGGGCCACGTGCAGGCCGCGGGTGTCGTTGATGTCGATGGCGGTCGGGGTCAGCTTGAAGACGTCGTCGCCGTCCTCGAAGCCGAGAATGTGCTTGTAGGCCCAGTAGCCGAGGCCTCCGTCCTTGGGCAGGCAGTAGCCGCCGATGCCGGGGCCGGGGAAGATCATGTTGCTGTGGGTCGGCCGCATCTTGATGGCCTTGATGACCTTGATCAGATCGACGCCGTTGCGCTCGGCGAAGAGACTCCACTCGTTCAGGAACGCCAGCGTCGTGGCGCGATAGGAGTTTTCGACGATCTTGGTCGTTTCCGACTCGATGGGGCGGTCCATGACCGTCAGCGGGAATTCGTCGGTGTTGAGGACCTCGTGGAGGAACTTCTCGACGCGGGCCCGGGCCTCGGCGTTGCAGCCGGAACAGACGCGCCAGAAGTCGCGGATGCTCGAGACGTATTCGCGCCCAGGCATGACGCGCTCGAAGCTGTGGCTCAGCAGGGGCACTGCGTCGATGCCGCGTCGGGCGAAGGCCTTTTTCATGAGCGGCCAGGCGACGAATTCGGTGGTGCCCGGGGCGACGGTGGTTTCGATGAGGACGAGGCAGTGCGGCTCGATCTTCTCGCCGATGGTCTGCATCGTGGCCTCGAGCGCGCTCATCTCCGTCTCGCCGGTCTTCATATTGCCCAGGTCGTGCTTGGTGTAGTCGCATTGGACGTCCACGACGACGCAGTCGGCCAGCTTGAGGCAGTCGCTGTTGTACGTGGCCACGAGCGTCTTCTTCTCCAGGACGCAACGTGCGATCATCGGATCGACTTCCGGGTCCTCGGCCTTGACGGGGGACTGCCCGCGATTGAGCAGGGGGATCTTCCAGTAGCTTCGGGTGCTGGGCCGCTGGCAGCCGATGACGAATTTGCTGGGCCGGCCGGTCTCTTTGTCCACGGTGTCGGCGATGATCGCGGCCATGACCGCGCCGACGAAGCCGACGCCCATGACTACGACGATCTCCTTGCCTTCCTCGCGCGCCGTGCGAGTCAGGGCCTCGAGACGTTCGAATTCCCGGGCGTATTCTTCGCTGTGGGGCAGCTCGAACCTCTCGCCCGCGGGGCTTGCGGAATAGTCAGTCATTTTCAAGGACCTCTCATTCAGTTCCGTTTTGGGACTGCGTCATCTGCATTGCGTCGCCGAACGCCGGCGTGACGGATGTCAGAAGTGTAGCAGCAATCCGACCGGCATCAAGGCTTTTCTGGCCCGTGCGGCACGCCTGAGCGGTGTGCAGGGACGTCCGGCTTTGTACTTTGGGCGAGAAATGTGCTATAATAAAGACATGGTAGGCGGGCGCGCAACGCGCCCGATGGTTTTTCGCATACGCAGGAGGTGTCGAAGGATCTCCATGCCAAACGTAAGCGGGCGGGTGTCCGTAATAGTCGTGTTGTTGTGTGCCACGGCGGTCTCAGCGGGTGGGGCGGCCTTGGAGTACCCGTCTGTCATCCTGGACATCTACGACGCCGACGAGAGCTGCTGGCGCGGGATGGATGTCGACGGCTTGTGGCGGGGCGACGGCAACGGTCCCGGCGTTTCGGTCGTGCCCGATCTGTGGCTGGTGGGCCCGCCGCCTTCGGACTTGTCGGCGGTTACTTTCCCGGAAGACCACTGGATACACCTGGGATATTCCGGCCAAATCGTGGACAACGACGGCAACGACATCCTCCTGGTGGAGTCAGGACAGGTGGGGGAGCAGGCCCTGATATTCATCACCGACGGGGCTGACCGGGAGTACGTGGCGGGTCTTGCCGTGGCGAAAAACTCCGGCGAGCAGGCCCTGACGCACATCGAGCTGGACCTGGCCGGCATTGAGATTCCGTTCGAGGCCCGGGGCCTGCGGGTCGTGGCGGTGGACCTGGGAGGCGGGTCTCCCGGTTTTGACCTCGGAAGTATCCAGGCCCGCATCTCCCACGAGGCCGAAGCCCGGGCCTGTTGTCCGAATCCCGTCAGCGGGGCCGGCGATATCTCGCCCCACGTGGAGCTGAGCTGGACCCCCGGCAGTTCTTCCAGGGAGCAGGTGGTCTATTTCGGGGACGTCGCCTCCGACGTACGGTCGGGCGCGGCGGGCGTTCGTTATCCGGCCCAGCCGCACGATGCCAACACGTTCGCGCCGCCGGAGTTGTTACTGGGTCGAACGTACTACTGGCGCGTGGACGAAATCGGGGCCGACGCCAACCCTCTCGGGCGGGGCGACGTCTGGTCGTTCACCGTCTCGGACCGGATCGTGGTCGATGACTTCGAGTCGTACGACCTCGTGGACGACTATCTCTACGAAAGCTGGCCGGTGCGAAGCTGGGCGTGGACCTCCCTCGAATGGGACGTCGTGCGCAGTTGCCTCCAGTCGATGCTGCTGGAATACCATTACGACGCCGTCTACTTCGCCGAGACGTTCCGCTGCTTCGAGAGGCCGCAGGACTGGACCCGACACGGGGCACAGGGGCTCCAGATCATGCTGCACGGCAAGCCCGGCAACGCTACGGACGGTCAGCTCTACCTGACGCTGAGCGACGGCGCCGCTGAGCAGTACGTACTCTATCAGGGCGACATGGACGCACTGGCCAGAGACGAATGGACCGCCTGGCGGATGGCTTTCGATGACTTCAACAGCATCGATCTGACCCACGTCGAGAGCATGGCCATCGGGCTGCGACCGCTTTCGCCGCAGCCGTCGCACCGCAGCGCGGGGACGATCTACATCGACGACATTTGCCTGTACCGGCACCTCTGTATGACGGAGCTTCAACCGTCGGCTGATGTCACGGCCGACTGCGCCGTCGATTACCGCGACGTGGAGCAGATGGCGGCCGACTGGCTGCAGGCGCGTCCGCTTCAGTTGCTTGTGGAGACTCCGAACGAGCCGGTCCTGTGGTACCGATTCGACGGCAACACGAGAGACGACGCCGGCGGCGCCGACGGTGAGATGCGCGGCCGACCGACGTACGCGCCCGGCAGGTTCGGCCAGGCTCTCCACTTCATGAACCAGAACGATGCGGTGGCGGTCCCCGATGCGCCCGCCGTTTTTTCCGGTATCCGGGAGGCGATCACGATCGCGTTCTGGCAGTACGGCGACGATTCGCCGCACGTCAACGACACCGTTTGCTGCTCCAACTACGTCTACGGGCAATCCAATCCCGCCGTGGCCGTCAACCTCGGCCTCTGGCGCGACCCGGGCCAGTATCGCTGGGATTGCGGCTCTCCCTGGTCGATGGACAACCGCCTCGCTGGACACCACAAGACCAGGAGCGAATGGGCGGGCCGGTGGAACCACTGGGTCTTCACGAAGGACGTGCGCCCGGGCCCGCAGGGCCAAACCGGCCGGATGGAAATCTACCTCAACGGCGTCCTGTACGACCGCCGCACGGGAACGGATTTGCCCATCGAGAACGTCACGTCCTTTGAGATCGGCTCCGGCTGGTACGGCCACTACGACGGCCTCATTGACGATTTCCGCATCTACGACTACGCACTGTCGGCGCCCGAGGCCGCCTGGCTCGCCACCGACGGGACCGGCGTCTTCGACGATCCGATCTCCTTCCGTGCCGACCTCAACGCCGACCAGCGCGTCGATCTTGCCGACTTCACCATCCTCGCCGACCAATGGCTCGAAACCGGCCTGCGGCCCTGAGCCCGGCCGAGAGCCGCTGGTCTCTGTCTTATTTGCTCGCAACAACTGGAGATTCTTTTCAGATAAGCTCGGGACAGTCGTGCAAGCTGCGGTAATAAAAGAGATTAAATCTCGCGCGGAGACGCAGAGGCGCTGAGCTTGAAAAGGTGGCGAAAACCAGGTGTTCTCAGCGTCTCTGCGTGCGTACACATTTGGTTCCGGCCGCAGGCCGGGTTGGGAAGATATCCTGGCATGCGGGTGGCAGCGTCAAGCGCCTGCTTGGCGATGGGGGACTTGTCTGCTGCGTGTGGTGCTATACAAGCCTCAGACGTTGCGCCATCGCCAAGTCCTTCGGACTTGACGCTGCTGTCACATCTCGACGATTTCGCCGAGACCCTGGTGTTTGGCGTTGTCGAAGGCGCGGGCCGCAGCGGCGAGGTCCTGGATCGCCACGCCGACCGATTTGAACAGGGTGATCTGGCTTTCCGATGTTCGGCCGGACGCCTTCCCCGCGGCGATCTCACCCAGCTCCGCGTGGATGTCGCTTGCCTGCATCAGTCCTTTCTCGATCGGGATGATGAGGTCGCCCGTCTCGGCCAGGGCCGATTCGCGATGGTCGACGATGAGCAGGGCGCGCAGCACCGTCTCTTCCGGGATCTCCTGGACGTCGGGTTTGTACGAGCCGACGGCGTTGATGTGCGCGCCCGGGGCAAGGTCGGCGTCGGCGAAGACCGGCGTCGGCGATACGGTGGCCGCGCAGACGACGTCGGCCCCTTGCAGCGCATCGCGCGGCGACGGGGTCACGGTGACATCGATTCCGAGCGTCTCGCCCATCTCGGTGGCGAAGGTGGCGGCGGCATCCGCCGCCGGGTCGAACACGCGCCCCTGGCGGATCGGCCGCACGGCGCAGACCGCCTCCAACTGTGTGCGGGCCTGGACCCCCGCGCCGAAGATGGCGACGGTCGCAGCCTCGGGCCTCGCCAGCAGGTCGGTGGCGGTGCCGGAGGCCGCCCCGGTGCGCAGCGCCGTCAGGCATGTACCGTCGAGCACGGCCAGCGGGCTGCCCGTGGCGCCGTCGAAGAGACAGACGAGGCCCTGGATGCGGGGCAGGCCCTTCGCCGCGTTGCCGTCGAAGAGATTGACGACCTTCAGGCCGATCTTCCCGAAACGGTCGGCCTGCGACGGCATGAATAACGCGGTCCCGCCGTGCGCGGCGACGTCGATGTGGGCCCGCGCGGGCATGTTCACGCGGCCGGCCGAAAGCTCTGTGAAGGCTTCTTTCATCGCGGCGACCGCCTCGCCCATCGGCAGCGCCCGGCGAATGTCCCGGGCCGAGAGAATGCGAATGCTCGTGGTGGTCATGACGGTTCCTTTTGTTTGGCTTATGACATATGCCGGTGGCTCTCAGCCATTTGTTTGCGGCGGTTTCTGCAGCCGCGCCTCAATCGCTTTCGAGGTCTCCGTCACGGAGAGGCCTCCCAGGGCCGTGCAGCGCAGCTCATGCGGCAGGCTTCGCCCGACCCGGTCCATCGCCCCGATGACCTCGTCCAGCGGAATCACCGGATCGTATCCAGCCAGGGCCATGTTCGCGCAGGCCAGCGCGTTGCTTGCGGCCATCACGTTCTTTCCAAGGCAGGGGACCTCCACGCGGTTGGCCACGGGGTCGCAGACCATGCCGAACGAGTTTTGCAGCGCCATCGAGGCAGCGGCAATCGCCTGCTCTGCGGTGCCGGCGCCCAGCGTGGCCAGGGCGGCCGCGGCCATGCCCGAGGCCGCGCCGCACTCGGCCTGGCAGCCGGCGACCTCGGCGGCGAAGGTCGAGCCCGTGGCGATGAACGCGCCGACGATGCCGCCGGCCAGCATGGCCCGGGCCGCGTCCTCGTCGGTCCCGCCCAGCGTATCAGCAGCGCCGAGAACCGCGCCGGGCAGGGCCGCACACGCCCCGGCCGTCGGCGCCGCGACGATGACCCCCATCGCGCTCTTGACCTCCATCAAGGCCGTGACATACAGGATGATGCGGTTCAGCATGCCCGCGTCGAGCAGGCTCGCGTTTTCCAGGCGCTGCGCGAACCGGCCGCACTGGTAGCCCAGGATGCGGTCCTCGTACTCGGTCCCCTCCAGGCCCTGTGCCAGCGAGGCCCGCAACGTCCGCACGATCGCCAGCATGCGTTCCAGGACGTCCTGCTCGCTGAGATTGCCGCGCGCCGACTCGTACTCCGCCGCCAGCTTCCACAGCGGTACGTCACGGTCCCCCTTGCAGCGAAACATCGCCTCGCACGTGGCGAAGGGGACCTCCAGGCCCGCTCGCGACAGCACCGGCAGGACGGGCGTCAGCCGCTTGACGGCAACCACCTCCCGCTCCCGCTCTATCGCCGCCAGGACGGCGTCGGGTACGAATTGCCGGCCCTTGAATTCCACCAGTTCGGCGCCCTGATGCGTATGCACGAGAATCTCGTCGGCACGAGCCGCCCCGGACAGTCGGTCGGCGATCTCCCGGCCGCCGGCGCTGACGAAGATCAGCGTCTCGGCGTAGTCACCTCCGATCGAGAGGGCGAAGCCGTCGATCTCAACGACTTCGATCATGCCGCCGCCGGTGGAAAGGGCGGTCAGCGTGTGTTGCTGTTCGGCGTTGCTCAGCGTCAGGCGGTAGGTGTTGGGGTGCGTAAAGCCGAAATCGTCGATGGCGATGCGAACCTCGACGCCGGCGGCGCGGATCGCGCCGGGCGAATCAGCCAGCCGCTCGTCGGAGGCCTCCCAGCCCATCAGCCCGCCGAACAGGCCCATGTCCGAGCCCTGGCTGGCGTGCGTGGTCGCCAGCGACCCGCGCCGGTCGAAGTCGACCGACACTGTCTTGATGTCGCCGTCCATCAGGTCGCGGGCCAGCCGGCCGATCCGCAGTGCCGCAGCGCAGTGCGAACTGGACGGTCCCCGCATAACCGGACCGATCACGTCGTTGAAGATGCTTACTGTCATTGAGTTACTCCAAATCGTCGAGCGGCCGAGGCCGCGTGGCCTGCCGTCGGCGGCAAGTTCGCCCCTTATGTAACGCCTCCGAGCCGTCATGGCAACAAGTCAGTGGGAAACACGGTCCGTTCCGTCGCCTTCGCCCACGCGTGTCGCTTCGGGCGAGACGATGGGACCGGCTGGGCGCGATCTGAATCAGACCGCAAGTTCGGGTCACGTTCTTCGTGCGCGTCCCGGTCGAGGTCGTAGAGCCGGCGCGGCATGCTGCGGATGGGCTTGCGGCCGGCGGGCGGAGGCCATCTGCCCGAGGATTTCGCGTTCGGAATCAGCTTGCATTTGCCGCGCCGGACGGCGAACGCGCCGAAGCAAGAGCGGAGCACGACGTTGTGCCTCTCCCGGCCTACTGCGCCGACGCTTCGTCTGAGTCCGCCTCCGGTTTCGGGAGCTTCCTGACGAGAATTTCGCTGATCTGGATCTCGGTTTCGGACGAGGCGTTGCTCTCAAGGTACAAGCCGATTCTCCCCCGCTCGGGGCCCTCGGCGCAGACGGCGCCGATCTCGGCGCCGTTGAGCCAGACCTGGGTCCGGGGCCCCTCGACCTTGATCGAAAGCGTGTTCCAGCTCTCGCGGTCGGTGAGGTCACGCTGGAGGCTGGCCAGCGCGAGCCCTTTACCGACCAGGGAGATGCTCCCGGTGAAGGCGCGCGGCTTTTCGCTGTCGAATATCTCCACGCGCGGGCCGGGCGCATCGGCGTTGTGGCGAATCCAGACCCCGGCGCGCACGGGCCAGTCGGCGCGGAACGTCACGGCCAGCAGGTAGTTGTCGAACCGCCCGGTCGTCAACAGGCTCACCGGTTTGGCCCCCGGCGCGAGCTTGCCGATGAGGCGGCCGCGCCGGACGCTCCAGTCCCTGGCGTCGGCGGCGTTCCAGCCGGTTAGATCGGTGCCGTTGAGCAGGGCGACCCACTCGCTTTCCTGCTCTTCGTCGCCGCGCAGCGGCTCGTCGAGGTTGTGCGTGCCGTGGCAGTCGGTGCAGACGGGGTTTTTCATGATGGCCCGGCCGTTCGGCCGCGTCCGGCCCAGCCACTCGTCGTGGAATTCCTGCACCTTGGCCGGGTCCTTGTGGTCCTGCAAGCCGTATTCGGTCCGGCCCTCGCCCGGCGCGTGACACGACGGATCGGAGCACATTTTCCTCACTTCGGATCGTCCGAAGAGCAGGTCGGGCTCGGTCATCAACATCTCGTCGTGCATGTGCTCGATGGACGGCCCGTGACATTGGTCGCACGTAATGTCCATCTCCAGGTGGGCCACCGTGATGTCCTCGGTTTTCAACGTGGCGTGACAGACGTAGCACTTGCTGTTGCCGCCGGCATCCTCGGCGGGGGCCTTTCCGGTTTCCTCTGCTACCGAAACGGTCAGCGCCGCGGCCAGACAGACCACGACGGCCACGGCGACAACGAATGTCATTCTCCCGCGAATATACGCGCGCACAACTATTCTCCTACTGTATGGAAACGACCGACGGCGGCGCGGCTCCGGAAAGACCGGGTCGCGCCGCACCGTCAGCGAGGTCTCACGTTTTTCGAGCGAACTACACGATCTCCCAGTCACGCAGCCAGGCGTACTCCTCGGGCAGGTTGGCCCAGCGCTCGTCGGTGATTTGCATGAGCCAGTCTTTCTCCGCCGGCGAGAGTCCGAGCACGCGCGTATACGAGGCGCGGGCGGCGTTCTCCGCCTCGTACGGGGTCGAGAGGCCGGGCACCGTGGCCGTGATCGATCCGTTCGTCAGAATGCACTGCAGTGTCAGCCGCGCCAGGTCGTTCTCCTTCTTGCTGCCGACGCCCATGACGGGGAACTTGTCCTTGCCGTAGCTCTCGAACAGGCTGCCGCCGAAGAACGGCTTGATCGTGACAATACCGACGTTCTTCTCCACCACCGTCTTGAAGATGCTTTGCGTCTGGTCGGAGCCGTGGCCCGGGTTGACCTCCGTGACATTGGCGGGCGTCGGTGCCTGACCTTTGGCCCGCGTCTTGGCGCTGCAGGGGAAGATGACCATCTCGAACTGCGGGAACGTATTGATGATGTGTTCCAGCCACGGGCGCGAGTGCGACGACATGCCCAAGTGGCGCACCTTGCCCCGGTCGCGGAGTTTGTGGAACGTCTCGATCAGGACCTTGACCTCGTCGTCGGTGTTGCTGCCGTCCATCTTGGCCTGGGGGCGCCAGATGTCGAGGTAGTCGGTCTTGAGCAGGCGCAGACACTCGTCGACGTTGTGGGTCTGGTCCTTGACGTTGCAGCGGTCCGAGCCGCGGGGCCCGAGATTGTGGATGTCGGCCCCTACGTACATCTTTTCCCGGCGGCCTTTCAGAGCGGCCCCGTAGCAAAGACACTCGGCGGCGGTGGTGATGTCGAGGTAGTTGATGCCGCTGTCGATGCACGCACTGACCACGTCGGTGCGGTTCTTCTCCACGTCGGGCGGGACCCGGTCGTTGGCGAAGTGGTCCCAGTAGCGCCCGGCGTTGCGATTCTTCCAGTGCCCGCCCAGACTGACCTCCGAGACCATCAGGTTGGTCTTGCCGAGTCGGCGGTAGTGCATCTTGGGATTGTAGTTGAGTATTTGGGACGTGTCGCGGGTGCTCTCGTTGGCCCGGGTATTTTTCGCCAGGCCGGCGGTCGCGACCCCGGCGGCGGCCAGCGAACTCGTGCGAATGAACGTACGGCGGGAAATCGGCTCTTTTTTCATTTTCGAGGACCCTCACTGAACAGAAGAAGATTGTCTTGCTCGGCGGCAAGTTCAGGCATGCTCCAGGTTGTCCGAGGCGTGCACATACCGCTCTGTATTGTCCCGGCGTCGGCCCGGCCTGTCAACACAAAAAGGCCGGGCGCGTTCGTATGCAATGTGTAAACGCCTTTGGGCATATGGCTTGCGTCCGCCCCGGCCTCCAGAGGGTGGCAGCGTCAAGTCCGAAGGGCTTGGCGATGGCGCGCCGGGATGTTCTCATCGGCCTATCGGACGAGACCGCCACTGCTGCGGCTTCGGACCAGACCGGGACGGATCGCACGGTTGGCGGTCAGTGCTGTGTATCGTCGAGATGCTCCATGAGCTGGAGTTTGTGGTCGTGATCGGCGGGCCTCGTGCGCTCGTAGAGATCGTGGCGATGCCGCCACAGGATCTTGGCCGCTTTGTCCAGCTTGCAGTGCGTTACGTGCTTGCGCGGATCGGACCAGTGCGACTCGCAACAGTCGCAGATGCCCCGGTGCCGGTCGTACCACCAGAGCTGAAAGCCCCCGAAGGCGCGAAACTCGGCCCCCTTGATCCCGAGAACGTGCTCGGCGTACAGCAGCTCTTTGATGTGCGTCTTATCCCTGACCTCGATCTTCTTCATCGCTCTCACCCCCGCAGGCGGCCGGGCCGCCCGCCTTAAAAGAGAGCCAAAAACACAGGAAGCAAAATCGTGGTGTCGTATCAGTCAAATGCACCCCCCATTATACACAACCAGCCCGCAAACGCCAGTCTATTCTGCCTATCGTCGCTTTCGATTCCGTCGCTCTGAAAGGCGCGTGGATTCAAAGTCAACGAGCCGGGATCTCGTCAGAGTCGTTCGATTTTGCAGGCGATGTCGTGATGGAAGGCGGGGAGGGGGATGTCGAGGCCTTCGCGGCCCGCGGTGCGCTCCTGGGTTTCTGTCGCTTCGCCTGCGTGGGTATCCCACCAGTGGATGCGGTAGCGACCGGGATGCAGGCCGGGAATGTGGATCGTGGCGCCGGCGACGGGGGCCGGCTCGCGGTTCTCGACGACGAGGTTCCACCAGGTGGCTTGGCTGCTGGAGAGCCAGAGGTACGCGCGGTCGTTTCCCTGGTAGCCCAACGTGCGGACTCGCTCGTCGGAGGCCGTGACATGAGCGGATTCGAGGCCGACGAAGGATACGCCTTCCAGGAACGCCGCCAGCGGGCGGTAGTGGCCGTAGGCGTCCTGCCGATCCAACTGGTCCCACCACCAGAACATGGCGGTTCCCGAACTGCCGGGGAAGGCCGAGGCCCACAGACAGTTGTGGAAATGCACGCCTTCGCGGTCCTGCTTCATGTAGTCGCTGAGTCCCCATTTGTCGTCGGCCAGGCCGAACTCCCCGATCAGGGCCGGCTTGCCCGGCGCGTGCTCGCGCAGGAACCGCGTCTGCTCGATGATGGACATCACTTCGTCCTTGAAGTCGTCCCGGCTCGGGCGCATGTAGTGATGTTCCTGGGCGACGTCCAACTGCGGATGCCGGCAGTCTCGCGCCGAAGGGTGCCACGTGCTGGTCGTTCGCAGGTGCTGGTAGATGTCGATCTCTTCGAGGTATGCGCCGAGGTCGGCATAGAAGGGATTCGTCGGTTTGCCCGGGTCCATTTCGTTGAAGTACTCCCAGGCCGCGACGCTGGTGGAGTAGCCCCAGCGGGCCACGGCGTAGCGCATCAGCTTCCTGGCGTCGTCGGTGGCCTGCCGGTACTCGGCGCTTTCGGTGTCCGAGAGCGAGCTCATGTAGAGGTCGCGCGTGATGAGGCAGAGCATCAGGTAGATGCCGTTTTGCTCGGCCGCGGCGACGATCTGATCGAGCATGAAACAGTCGAGCGGGTTGTAACAGCCGCGCGGCGGACGGTTGACGTCCGCTTCCCAGAGCAGCTCGACGCCGCCGGTAGCCTCCTTCAGTGACAGCGCGTCGAGCCAGGCGGCGCCGGCGCCGACGAGGCTGAAGGCGACGCGTCCCAGCCGGTAGTCGCCGGGCCCCGTGACAAATTCCTTTCGGAACGTTCGCCATCGGTCCTCCCCGGCCGGTAGCTCCCACCGCTCGGCGCCGACCTGCAAGCGCAGCGCCTGGCAACCATCCGTCTTGAATCGTCCCGTGATGGCGTAGCGCCTCTGCGGTCGCAGGCCGACCGGGTGAGAGGGCGAGGCTGTTATGGAGGCCCCGTCCTCTCCGACGAGCTTGACGCACTTG
Source organism: uncultured Pirellulales bacterium (assembly GCA_964415045.1). Classification (GTDB taxonomy): domain Bacteria; phylum Planctomycetota; class Phycisphaerae; order Sedimentisphaerales; family Anaerobacaceae; genus CAYPZL01. The sequence continues at coordinate 12,990 of CAYPZL010000009.1, forward strand.
CTGGCGCCGGCCTCGCTATCGCGGCCCGGCAGGGCCACCACGGGTGACTGCCGCGTCCACGAGCGCGTCCAGGCGCTCTTGCGGGCCTCGATGGCGAGGGCCCAATCCTTGCAGCAGGTCCAGATGCGCACGAAGTTGGCCCCGTTTTCCGCCAGCCGAGCGAAGATCGCCTCGGCCCGGGGCACGTTGACGTACTGGCCTTCCCCGACGAAGGCGAGGTTTTGCCCGATCACGAAGAACGGCTCGCCCTCGGTGAATTGCAGGAATCTCGGGTCCTTCTCGTGCGTCCGCAGAAAACCCGTGCGGGACGAATCGGCGCACTCGAACTGCACGGGCGCGGAAAAGACCTGTCCATTCGCATCCTTCAACGATGCGCGGGCGGTGTAGGTCCCGACCTCCATCGGCGCAAAGCGTGCCTGCCAGGAGCCGGTCCCGGTCGGATAGTACCAGGCGGTTGTCTTGCCCCGCTGCTCGAAATCGCGGCGCTGGTAGTCCTGGGCATAGAACACCGGCAGGCGTAAGGATTGCCCGCTCGGACTGGTGAGCAGCACGTCGATCTGCACCACGCAGGGATCGAAGGGATTGTCGTAATCGCGATCCACGCCGACAAGCAGTTCCAGCTTCTCGTATTTGCCGGTCGCCTGGGCGGCCGTGCGCAGCGTGAGCTCTCCCCGCACGCTACAGTGGATACAGAGCAGGACGAGCAGGGCCGGGACCATCGTTTGGACAACAGCTCCTCGGTGAGACATCGGCACTTCCTTCCGTATGTCGGGCTACATCAGATATTTGTGCAAAGAACCGTTCTTGTCACCAGATTATAACGCCGGACCATCGTCCTGGAAACTCAGGTTCGCCTGTCGGGCCGGGTGTGTGTGAAAACATTCTGGCGATTGCAGATTGCGGCGTAGAAAGCCGACTCTGTCACCCCTGCGAAGGCAGGGGTCCAGGAAACAACCGAAGCATTCCGGATTCCCGCCTGCGCGGGAATGACAAGGAATGTTGTCATTGAGGACGGCCGGTGCACCGGAGCCGTAACGCCCTAATATCTGCACAGACACCAAGCCGGGTGGTGGGCAAATTGCACTTGCGTATCGAGGCCGTCCGTTTCATACTGAAACCCGGCGCATGAGCAGTCGTACGAGCACGATACAGAACCGGCAACCGTTTCTCGTTAAGGAGCTATACATCATGATCGATCCCACTTCCTCTCGACGCAGGTTCCTGCAAGATATGATGCTGACGTTACCTTTGGCGGCGGCGGTGCCCGCGGGCGCGGCAAGGACCGCACTGGCGGCCGGCGGCAAGCTGCACGTTTCATGCAACCAGTATCCGTGGGCCGTCTTCTATGGGCGGGAGGGCAGGGATTTCGGCGCTTCCCTCGATACGGCCCTGGCCGAGGTCGCGGCCAGCGGAATCGACGGCTTCGAGCCCGGTGTAGGCGGTTTGCAGCAGGTCCAGAAGATCGCGCCGCTGTTGAAGAAGCACGGGCTGGAGATGCGCTCCCTGTACGTCAACAGCACGCTGCACGAGGCCGGCCAGGTGGACAGGAGTATCGAGCAGGTTCTTGCAGCCGCGGCCAAGGCCAAGGCCGTGGGGACGCGCATCATCGTGACCAACCCCAGTCCGATCCGGTGGGGCGGCCCGGAGAACAAGGATGACGAGCAGCTCAAGACCCAGGCGGCGGCCCTGAACACGCTCGGCGCCGAGCTGCGGCGCATGGGCCTGACGCTGGCCTATCACAACCACGACATCGAGCTGCGGCAGGCCGCCCGGGAATTCCATCACATGATGGTCGGCACGGGCCCCAAAAACGTGACGCTGTGTCTCGACGCCCACTGGGTCTATCGCGGCGCCGGCAATTCGCAGGTGGCCCTCTTCGATATTCTCAAGCTGTACGGTCGGCGCATCACGGAGCTGCACCTGCGCCAATCGCGAGACGGTGTCTGGACGGAGGTCTTCGGACCGGGCGATATCGATTACCCGGCCCTCGTCGAGTATCTGCTGAAAATCGGCGTCAAGCCGCTGCTGGTTCTCGAGCAGGCGGTCGAGGCCGGTTCGCCCAACACGCTGAAGGCGGCCGAGGCGTTCAAGCAGAGCACGCGGTACACGCGGCGCGTATTCGCCGGTTTCGCGAGCTGACTGCCGCCGGGGGCAAAAAATCGTTGACAGGCCCCGGCCGGGGCAGTAGAACCGGCTGAGATTTGCGGCGGCAGGCGTGACATGGCGCATAACTCGCATCCGCTGCGGACTCGTCTGCATGTGTTCCGCGGAACCGAAAACGCTATGACCATCATTATTACAAACCTTTGTCGGGGGCGCCTATGAAGACGGGAATCAATCTTTTGTTGTGGACTCCCTCTGTTACCGAAGAGCAGTTCGATGTCCTGGAAAAGCTCAAAGCAATCGGCTACGACGGGGTCGAGGTTCCGCTGTTCGGCGGAGAAGTGGATCACTATCGCAAAGTAGCCGCAGCGCTGCGGGACAACGGGCTGGCGTGCACGACGTGCACCGTGATGCCCGACGAGGAGCACAACCCCATCAGTGCCGATCCCAAGCATCGCCAGGGCGCGGTGGATTACCTCAAGTGGGTGATCGACTGCAACGCGGCGCTGGGTTCGGAGGTTCTGTGCGGGCCGTTCTATCAGCCGCTCGGGACGTTCAGCGGGGAGCCGCCGACCGAGGAGGAGAAGGACCGGGCCGTGGAAGTGCATCGAGAGGTGGCCGACTACGCGCAACAGGCCAACGTCCAGCTTGCAGTGGAGTGCCTGAACCGCTTCGAGTGCTACTTCCTCAATACGCTGGACGACGGCGCGGCATACGCCCGGAAGGTCAACCATCCCAACTTCGGCGTCATGTACGACAGCTTCCACGCCAACATCGAGGAGAAGGACCCGGTCGGCTGCATCACGAAGAACATCGACATGATCCGTCACGTCCACGTCTCCTCGAACGACCGGGGCACGCCGGGCAAGGGGCACATTCCCTTCGACCGGATCTTCCAGGCCTTGCGGGCGGGGGGCTACGATCAGTGGCTGACGATCGAGGCGTTCGGCCGGAGCCTGCCGGAGCTGGCGGCCACGACCTGCGTCTGGCGCGACCTGTCGGCCAGTCCCGAGGAGTGCTACGGCGAGGGGCTGAAGATGATCAACGCGACGTGGGACGCTGCGGCGTGACATTGGAACCTGTAGGGTGGGGCTTGCCCCACCGTAGCTGCTACCGAACCGGAAAGGAGCTAAACATGAGTTCGGATACTCTCCCCAAACTTCACAACGCCATGTGGCCCGGGTTGGTCGGCAAAGGAGATGAGGAAGGCCAGGAGCCGCCGATCAGTCTGGAGCGGATGCTCGAATTGACCGCCGGCGCGGAGGTGGACGGCCAGAAGTTCGATGGAATCGACTACTTCCTCTTCCTGCCGCACACGGACCCCAACGCCAGCGACGACGAGCTGAAGAAGATCGCCGACCTGATTGCGGGATACGGCTTCAACGTCGGCTCGCTGGTCGCCCCGGTTTGGCCCGGGACGGTCGGCGATTCGGCGATGGGCGATGCCGCGGCCCGCGAGAAATTCTTGAGTGCCGTACGGATGGCGTGTCGCATCGCCGGCGTGTTCAACGACCATGGTGTGCGCAAGTACGGTGTGATCCGGATCGATTCGGCGGAGTTCGGCGTCGAGAAATGGCGCGAAGACCCGAAGGCGAACACCGCGAAGATCGCCGAGACGTTCCGTGAAGCGGCCAAGATCGCCGCCGATCACGGCGAACGCCTGGCCGCCGAGGGCGAGATTTGCTGGGCCGGCCTGCACAGTTGGAAGGATATGCTCGATCTCCTGGAAGCCGTCGGAATGCCGGAGACGCTGGGCTTCCAGGCCGATATGGCCCACACGTACCTGTACCTGCTGGGCTACAATGCACCGGAGCATGCGCTGCTGCAGCCGGGCTACTCGGAGGAAGAGTTCTACGCCGCTTACGAAACGATGGTCGAGAAGCTAAGGCCGTGGACGATCGACTTCCACGTCGCCCAGAACGACGGCGAGGTGCACGGCGCCGGCTCGCACGACAAGACGGGCAAGCACTGCCCGGCCGGCGACCCCAACGGCAAGCTCGACATCGTTCGCTGCGCCGGTTACTGGCTCAAGGACGCCGCGGCACGCGGCATCCAGCACATCTGCTGGGACGGCTGCATGTTCCCCAACGCGATCCTCGAAGCGCCCGAGACCTGGAACGAGATCCTCGAGGTGATGCTCAAGGTGCGGGCCGCGCACGGGTGGACGGCTTAGGGGTAAGTTCGGAATAGTCGCTTCACGCATGTTTCTTTCTGCCTACGACCTTGAATAAGGAGTTACTGCAATGACCAAACCACTGAAGGTTGGCATGATCGGCTACGGGTTCATGGCCCGCACGCACTCGAATGCCTACAGCCAGGTCCCTCACTTTTTTGACGTGCCCTACAAACCGGTGCTGCAGGTAGTCTGCGGCCTGGAAGAGAAGGAGGCCAAGGCCTTTGCGGACAAATGGGGCTACCCGTCCTACACCACCGATTGGCGTAAGGTCATCGAAGATGAGAATATCGACGTGGTGGACATCTGCGTGCCGAACAACGTGCACGCCGAGATCGCCATCGCCGCCGCCCAGGCCGGCAAGGCCATCTGTTGTGAAAAGCCTCTGGCGCTGAACGCCGCGCAGGCCCAGGAAATGGTGGACGCGGTGGAGAAAGCCGGCGTGCCCAACCTGGTCTCGTTCAATTATCGCCGGGTGCCGGCGGTGACGCTGGCCAAGCAGCTCATCGACGAAGGCCGGCTGGGACGCATCTTCCACTATCGGGCCAATTTCCTGCAGGATTGGACGATCTCGACGCAGGTGCCGCAAGGTGGCATGGCCACGTGGCGGCTGGACGTCAAGGCGGCCGGCTCCGGTGTCACCGGCGACCTGCTGGCTCACTGCATCGACACCGCCATGTGGCACAACGGGCCCATCACGTCCGTCTGCGCCCTGACCGAGACTTTCGTGAAGGAGCGCATGCACGCCGAGAGCGGCAAGGTCGAGCCGGTGGGCATCGATGATGCCTGCACGTTCTTGTGCCGCTTCGACAACGGATCGCTGGGTAACTTCGAGTCCACCCGCTACGCCCGGGGCCACAAGGCCCTCTACACCTTCGAGATCAACGGCGAGCATGCCTCGATTGCCTGGGACCTGCACGACCTGCACCGTCTCAGCTATTTCGATCACCGGGACGACTCGATCGTGCGCGGCTGGCGGTCGGTGCACGTCACCGACAGCGACATGCCGTACATGGACAAGTGGTGGGTGCCCGGCCTGCAGATCGGCTACGAGCACACGTTCATCCACCAGGCGGCCGAGTTCCTCGAAGGCATGGCCAAGGGACAGCCCGTCTCGCCCACGTTCCGCGAGGCCCTGGCGACGCAGAAGGTCTGTGATGCCGTGCTGGCTTCGGGCAGGAATCAGCAGTGGGAGAAGATCGAACATTGAGCCGCCCCGGCTGCGACCGGACGGCGGCAGACAACGGACGTATTCGAATTGGTAATGGTGATTTGACGGCTTCGGTGGTCGGGGATTATCGTATCAATGAAGGGGTAGTAGATCATGTCGAATAAAGCTATAGCCGAAAAGGCTCTCGAACAGGGAAAAGGGATTCTGCGTTTGGCGCCGAACTGGGTGCCGCGCTCGTTTTGCGTGCCGGGCCGGCGGATCAAGCTGCATCCGGACGATTACTATGCCCTCGGCGGAGAGCGGGGCGGGATCGATGAGCGGTGGTTCTCGTCGACCACGCCGGCCGACAACGGGCCGCTGACGTCGCCGAACGAGGGGCTCAGCTTCATCGTCTTCGAGGACGGCGGTGCGACCGAGCAGGTCCTGCTGCGCGAAGCGGTCGAAGAGCTCAAGGATCAGGTCATCGGCGCGCGTCTCTGGAACGAACACAAGCGCTGGCCGATGTACTCGAAGTTCTTCGACAACAAGGCAGCGCTTCCGCACCACATTCACCATCGCGACGAGCACGCGGCCCTGACCGGGCAACTTGGCAAGCCGGAGGCGTACTACTTCGCGCCCCAGGTCAACAACCATGGCGGCGATTTTCCGTACACCTTCTTCGGGCTTTATCCCGGCGTGACCAAAGACCAGGTCCGCAAGGCCCTGGCGGACGCGGCCGAGGGCAGGGACAACGCAATTACCGCCCTGGCGCCCGCCTATCGACTTACCCCCGGGACCGGATGGGATGTCCCGCCGGGCGTTCTGCACGCCCCGGGGAGCCTTTGTACGTACGAGCCGCAGAAGGCCTCTGACGTCTTCGCGATGTATGAAAATGTCACCCACGACCAGGTCGTACCGAAAGAGCTGCTGTGGAAAGACACGCCCAAGGAAAAGGCCGGTGACGTCGACTGGCTGCTCTCGGTCATCGACTGGGATCTCAATGTCGATCCGGATTTCGCGAAGAACCGCTTCATGGCTCCCAGGCCGGTGAAGCCCGTGGCGGAGATGGAGGCCGAGGGCTACATCGAGAACTGGATCTGTTATAAGTCCACGGCTTTCAGCGCCAAGGAGCTTACGGTTCTGCCGGGCAAGACCGTGACGATCAAGGACGGCGGCGCCTACGGGATGATTATGATGCAGGGGCACGGCACCATGGGCGTCTGGGACATCGAGACGCCGACCATGATCCGCTACGGCCAGCTCACGCACGACGAGTATTTTGTCACCGAGCAGGCCGCCCAGGAGGGCGTCACCATCGCCAACCCCTCCAAGTCCGATCCGATCGTTATGCTCAAGCACTTCGGCCCGGACAACCCCGACCTGACAATCGAGTAAGCCCGGGGCGGAAACAGACCGCAAAACAAAAGGGTGCGCCTGGAGGAGCGCACCCTTTTTTCGTTGGTCCTGTCGGCATCAGCCGTCGAGCGTTTCGACGATGCGGGCCGCGACGCGGTGGGTGCAGTCGTACTTGTCCTTTGCCGCCTTGCGGATCGCGTCCAGGGCCGGGCGGGCGTTGTCGCCCATATCCTCCAGCGCCAGGGCGGCGTAGTGCCGCGTCGCTTCATTCTCGCTGGTGCTCATCTCCTGCACCAGGATAGGCAGTGCCTCGGTTGCCTTTCCCATCAGGCCGATGGCCCGAGCCGCGGCTACCCGCACGTAGTCGGTATCGTCGTCCATCAGAGCCGATAGCGGTTTATATGCGGGTCCGGCGGCGGTGTGAAGGTTGCCCAGCCAGTACGCCGCGGCATAACGAACCGGCGCGTCATCGCTCTCGAGGTGGGCGATCAGCCCGGGAAGGGCCTGCTGTCCCCGGCAGCCCAGGTCCCAGACCGCGCTGAGACGCCGGGCCAAGCGCCGGTTTTTCCTGTCCTGCAGGATGGCGTGGGGGCTGTCGTATTCCTGGAGCATCTCGTCGAGGACCGGTTCGGGAAACTGCCCGAGGTCCTTTGTCTCTTTGATCCACTCCTCGAGCTTGCCTCGCAGGTGTGCGAGCGTCTCCTCGTGCGCGCGGCTGTTGGCCAGGTTGTTCATTTCGTGCGGATCGGCCTGCAAATCGTATAGCTCTTCCACCGGCCGGTACGGCCAGAACACCCGCGCCTGGTGCGGCGGCAGTTTGCCCTCGGCGTACAATTCGCGCATCCGAATCATGATCTCTTTATTGTTCTTATACCGGTTGGGCTGGGTGTGCGCGCGGTTCGGATAGTAGTTGCGAATGTACTTGTACCGCTTCGTGCGGACGCAGCGAATTCTCTCCACCGTCTCGTCGCAGCGGTCGCGGGCCGCGAAGATGCAGTCCCGCGCCTCGTAATCGGGGGCGAACAGGGCGCGGCCCTGGACGTGCCTGGGGATGGGAATTCCCGCTAAATGCATCGAGGTGGCGGGGATGTCGATGTGCACGACGAGGTCCTCACGCGTCGTGGCGGGCCGGATGCGCGGGCCGCGAACGATCAGTGGAATGTGGATGCCGCCGTCGTAGAGAAACTGCTTGTCGCGGACGTGGCTGATGCCGTGATCGGTCCAGAAGAAAACGACCGTCTCGTCGGCGATGCCCTCATCTTCCAGGCGCTCCATGATCTTCCCCAGCTCCATGTCCACGTAGAGAACGGAGTTGAGATACCGCGCCCAGTCCTCGCGCAAAACGGGATCGTCCGGATAGTAGGGCGGCAGCGTGACGTCGGCCGGGTCCACGGGATTCGGCACCTTCGCCTTGCGATTCTTGCCCCCGTGCAGTTGGATTTGGGCGAAGAAAGGCTGACCCGCCTTGCGGCCGCTCCATTCCGGGGCGTCGTAGACTTCCTTGTCCCATACGAAGTTGTAGTCCGTCTTGCCGGCGCGGGTCTTGCCCGGCGCCTTCGCGTCGAAAATCCGCCCGTTGCAGGTGTAGTAGCCGGCCTGCTGGAAATACTCGGGAACGAGACGGATGTCAGCAGGCAGCGAAATCTTGACCGCGTGACGCGACGACCGGTGATTGTGCGTGCCCGTCGAGGTCTGATACATTCCCGTGACCATGGCCGAGCGGCTCGGCGAGCAAACCGGACACGTGATGAAGGCACGCGTGAACCGCGCCCCCTCGCGCGCCAATCGGTCGATGTTCGGCGTCTCGATCGTCGTCTCCCCGTAGCAGCTCATGTTGGGGGACATGTCCTCGGCGCAAATCCAGAGTATGTTGGGCCGTTTCCCGGACGGATCCAATGCCGCCGATGCGCCCGCCTGGCCCAACGCCCATCCCGCGGCACCGAGGCTAACACTCTTCAGGAATTCCCGCCTTCTCATGGTTCGATGTTCCATGTTGCCAACCTCCAGTTCTGTTTCCAAGAGAACACTGTTGACCCGCCAGAAGATTCTATCGTCCACGCCCGGTGGTGCAAAGCGCAAAACGGGGAAGGAGTCACTCGCTCACCGGTCGCCGGGGTGGCAGCGTCAAGGCCGCAGGCCTTGGCGATGGTCCTACGCCCGGGCCTTGCATAGCACCACACGCAGCAGGCAAGTCTTCCATCGCCAAGCTGCGCTTGACGCTGCCACCCGTATGCCGGGATATTCTCACAGGCATGTCACTCGCTCTGTGGTTGGATGTGGACGCAACGGTTCGGGCGGTGAGCCACCGTCTCAGTCTACCGGCCGCCGGGGTTCCGCGGCACAACGACCCTCGCCCCGCATCGCGGACACGTCCCGCTTCGACCGGCATGGATGGCGGGCGCCTTGAACCTTCGCCCGCAAGTGCAAGCAAAGCGGATGTACCGCTCAACGGGAGAATCCTGCGAGGCAACTGGACGCGCCGGCTTCGAGCCGGTCGCTGGCGGCGGCGACGCCGAGCCCGGAATCTTGACGGTCTGGCCGCACCGGGGACATCGCACCGCCTTGCCGGCATATTGCCCGGGGACGCTGAGCGTGTGGCCGCAGGAACAGGTGGACCGGACGGGCATCCGATCGACAGACGCAGGTGCGAGCCGCCTTGACTCCTGTTCTCTCGGCGCCTGTGTTGGAGTCGGTGCGGGTTCCGCGGACGCCGCGAGCATCCCAAGCTGCGCGTAGGCTTGCTGGAGCGAATCGGTGTCAGCGTGCCCGCCGCGACGCTGCTGCCACCATTGCACGAGCGACCTCTCGTACTTCTCCATGGTGATCCAGCCAGTTGGCAAGCGGGTATCGATCCTGTGGAACATCGACGCGCCAGGGAAATATGACGAACATGACATTCGACCTCTCGAAGACGCCGGAATACGCGCATTCTCAATCATAGACTATCACCAATGAATGTCTCCTTCAAGTATTGACGCGGCGGGCGCAAGTTGTTATACCGATCAGGAATCAAATTTCGGCGGTTTGTTCAAGTATTTATGGGACGGTAGCCGAAGTATTTGGTGATGGATGGATTCAGGCTGACAACCAAACAGATCCGCTCTTTGCGGGCCTTGCATCGCCGGTGCAAAGAGCGACGCTTCGCCGACCGGATCAAGGCCGTTGTCCTGTTGGGAACCGGTTGGACGGTCGTTGATACGGCGGAGGCCCTTCTCCTGGATGAAGACACGGTTCGGTCGTATCGGCAAGCATATCAGCAAGGCGGAACGGACCTGTTGCTGACGGTCGGTTACCAGGGCAGCGATCCCAAGTTGAGTCTGGACCAGATCCGGGAATTGGATCAGCACCTGTCGACGACAACCTATCTTCGAGCCCAGGACGTTGTGGCCTACGTGAAAGAGACCTTCGGGGTGGTTTACACGGTGGCGGGGATGACGGATCTTCTCAAACGGCTGGACTATGTGTACAAGAAGCCGACCCTCACGCCGGGCCGACACCCGGATGTGGCGGTCCAACAAGCGTTCATTGAGAGCTACCAGAAGCTCAAGGAAAACAAGGATAAGGACGATCCGATCTACTTCATGGATGGGGTTCACCCCCGACACAATCCGGTGGCGGCCTATGGGTGGATCAAGCGGGGAACCGACAAAACGATGGAGAGCAATACAGGCCGAAGCCGCGTGAACATCAACGGAGCCGTGGATATTGCTCGCATGAAGGTCGTGGTGGAATTCGGCGACGCGGTCAACGCCCAGTCTACGATCGCGTTGCTGCGGAGGCTCGAAGCCCGACACCCGAAAGCCCATACGATCTACGTGTATTGTGACAATGCCCGCTACTATCGATCTCGTCTGGTCCAGGCGTATCTTCTGGGGTCCAAGATCAAGCTGATTTTCCTGCCGCCCTACTGTCCCAACCTGAATCTGATCGAGCGGCTGTGGAAGTACTTCCGCAAACAGATTCTGTACAACCGATACTACGAGCACTTTGCGGAGTTCAAAGCCGCGTGCCAGGGGTTCTTTGAGGGTATCGAGGAGCATGTAACGGCCCTTCGCAGCCTACTGACCGAGAACTTCCAGATCATCACAACGTGACACCGAAATCTCATTCAGGATGGGCATATTAATGAAATTCAGAGTAATTTCCGGCATTTTGCGTTTTTCGGTGGATGGTCATACCATACTTGGAAAGGTCGTGCTGGTGATGAGACAAACGTATTCCCGCCGTCGGTTTCTCCAATCCGCTGTTTCCGGTGTCGCGGCGACGGTTCTGTCGTCGCGCTTGCGCGCGCAGACGGCGGCAGACAAAAGGCCGAACCTTCTCCTGATTACGGCCGACGACATGAACTGGGACGCTCCCGGTTGTTTTGGGAGCCAGACGCCCGACGTCACGCCCAACATCGATCGCCTGGCCTCCGAAGGGATGCGCTTCGTGCACGCCCACGTCACGATCGCGGTTTGCCAGCCCAGTCGCTCAGTGCTCATGACGGGTCGGTACCCCCATCGCAACGGCGCGGAGGGTTTCCAACCCATTGATACGAGCGTCCCGACCCTGCAGGAACAGTTGAAGCAGGCCGGCTATCTCAACGGCATTCTGGGCAAGGTCTCGCACCTGGCCCCGCCTGAGAAATTCCCGTGGGACCTCGCCAAGACGCCCCAGGAGCTTGGCCAGGGCAGGAATCCCCAACTCTATCACGATTTTGCCGAACAGTTTCTCGAGCGTGCCAAGACGGAAGGCAAGCCGTTTTTCCTGATGGCCAACTCGCACGATCCGCACCGCCCCTTCCACGGCAGTCTGCAGGAGCAAAACAGGTTCAAGAACGCACGCGCCGAGATTCCGGCTCCGTCGCGCGTGTATCGCCCCGACGAGGTCGAGGTCCTGGGTTTCCTGCCCGACATACCAGAGGTCCGCAAGGAGGTCGCCCAGTACTACAGCTCGGTCCGCCGGTGCGACGATACAGTCGGCGCGGTCCTGCGCGCGCTGCGCGAATCGGGCCTGGCCGAGAACACGCTGACGATGTTCCTCTCCGACAACGGCATGGCCTTCCCGTTTTCCAAGACCAATTGCTATTTGAACAGCACGCGTACGCCGTGGATCGTTACCTGGCCGGGGCGCGTCAAGCCCGGCGTCGTTGACACCGAGCACTTCATCTCGGGCATCGATTACATGGCGACGGTTCTCGATGCTGTGGATCTGCCCCGCCCCGGAGGCATGGATGGGTTCTCGTTTCTTCCCGTCCTGGGCGGCCAGTCACAGACGGGGCGCGACAAGGTCTTCACCGAGTTTCACCAGACTTCCGCCCGGCGGCGTTATCCCATGCGGTGCGTTTAGGACCGGCGGTTTGGCTACCTCTTCAACCCGTGGTCGGACGGGCAGCGTGTTTTCAGGAACGAGTCGCAGTCCGGCCTGACTTTCAAAGCCATGCAGGCGGCGGGCGAAAGCGACGAAGCCATCGAGAAACGCGTGGCCTTGTTCCTGTACCGCGTGGTGGAGGAATTCTACGATCTCGAGAACGATCCGGACGCCTTGCACAACCTGATTGATGATCCGGCCTACGCCGGCGAGGTTGAGCGGCTGCGCCGGGCGCTGGCCGAGCGGATGAAGAGCACGGGAGACCCGGCCTGGCAGGCCCTCGAAAACCGGCAGGACCCGGTGGCGCTGGCCCGGTTCATGGAAGAGCAGGACGCCAGGGCTGCGCGCGGCAGGAAGACGAAAACGAAGAAGAGATAGGAGCCGGTCCCTGGCCTACGGGCGCAACGTGGCGAGCACGTCGGCCAGCGGAAGCTCGGCATAGGCTATCGTGGTGTCGGCGGCTCCGTAGTAGATTTTCAGCGTCTCGTCCTCGAAGAGAAGGCCGCAGGTGAAAACGACGTTTCCGAAGAAGCCGGCGCGCTCGTACTCGGCTTCCGGCTCGAACACGGGCGTTTCGGATCGAGCAACGACCTTCCAGGGCTCGTCGCCGTCCAGCAGCACGGCCCCCAGGCAGTAGCGGTTGTTGCGGTCCGCGCCGTGGTAGATTTCCAGCCAGCCTTCGTCGATGCGAAACGGCGCAGCGCCGGCGCCGATGCGCGTCTCGTCCCACAGGCCCTCCCGCAAGCCCATCAGGCGGCGGTGGTTGCCCCAGCAAAGCAGGTCGGGCGACTCGGAGATCCAGATGTCGTTCCTCTGAAACAAGGGGGAGTGGGGTCGGTGCAGGGCATAGTACCGGTCGCGCGCCCGGCCGGCAAACAAGGCCACGTCCTTGTTTTCGGGCGGAAAGATCACGCCCCGGCGTTGCAGCGACTGGAAATCCCGCGTCGACGCCAGGCAGGTCGTGACGCCGTGAGGCGAGACCGCCACGTACGTGACATAGTAGACGCCGTCGATGCCGCTTATCCTGGGGTCCTCGATTCCCAGCGTCTCGTACGCCGTCGCGGCCGAGAGAGCGGGGGCGTCATCGACCGCGAAGGTCACACCGTCCCGGCTTCGGGCCAGACGCAGGTGCGAAATCGACGTCAGATACGTTTCTCCCGCGCGGACAATGAGACGCGGATCGGAGAGATTGGTTTCGGTGTCGTCCTTCGCAAAGGCGCGTGTAACGATCGTCTGCCTGTCCGGATCGTACATCGGGGCCAGCGCCAGCGCTGGGTTGTCGTTGAGGGGCCGCTCGGCGACGCGGAGCAGGAGAATCACCTCATCGCGCAGACGGGCTGCCGCCGCATTGAAGACGCCGATCACTTCAAAGTCGTTCCGCGAAGCCGGCACGTCCTCGGGCCGGATGAGGGGATTGCCGGGGGCACGCCAAAGGGCCACTGTCGTACTCCTTACAAATGCGTCGGCTCCATGAATTCTGCGGATTCTTCGGTCCCGGCTCATCGTAGTCCTCCTTCCTCGTTTTCGCAAGACTTCAGCGGGCGTAGCATTTCCCAGAGTTGCCCCGGGCGAGCGCTTGCCTCCGCAGGCCGTGACGGCGCCGGAAGTGAAAAGGCGTTGATTTTCAGGCTTGATATGATAGAATGCACGTGGGTGCCGATGTGCTTGTGCACTTTTGCAGCGGCGGAGGGCTTCTTCCTGATATGGGCCGGCAATGACAGGGGCGACGCCGGCTTTCACGCGGCTTTCGAGCTGGATGCCAGCGCCGACGAGATCGCGCTGTTCGACGCCGATTTGCTCATCTCCATATATGCGGTCCCGGCCAACTGGCAGGCGACGACTGCGTCTCCGGGTGCCGATGGTGGTTGAGCGGTGCCCGTGGCGGCGAGTAGGGCTTGACGGGCCCGAAGAATGTTTGTACATAGGGGCGCGTCGCTGGTTACCGGACGCAAACGCGGAGGAATCGCGGTCCCTAACGGAAACCTAACAGACTATTGACTGATGAAGGCACTTTTTGTTAAAATAGAGAAAAGATTTGTGTGGAAGCAGCCACATCCAGTGTGAGATATGGGGAGTGAGGGAGCACAATCGCCAGTGTGGGCGTTATCTATTGGCTGCGTCTGTGAAGAGGGAGAAAGAGGACGTAGTGAAAGGAGTGCCGAAAACTTGGAATCTCGAAGCCCTGCAGTGCCGAGCGAATTGACAAAGAGGGTCGGCATATCAGCGGGCCCTGTGAGACATCAGGCCGGATATGCGCCTTCGGGGAAGAAGGAGACGCAGAAGGTCCGTCCGGAGCGAAAGCCGAAGAAGACGGTGGATCGGATGCTGGCCTGCCGGTTCGAGTTGAAGTATCTGATCACGGAATCGGAGGCGGCGGCGATCGACCATTACATCCGGCCGTTTTTGCCGCCGGACCGCTATTCGAAGTTGCAGCGAGGGGGCATGTACCCGATTGTGAGTCTATACCTGGATTCGCCCGATCTGCATCTGTGTCGGGAAACGCTCACCGGCGTGAAGAACCGCTTCAAGCTGCGGATTCGCAGCTACACCGACGAGCCTGAATACCCGCGCTTTTTCGAGATCAAACGGCGAATCAATCGCGTGATTGTCAAGAGCCGCGCCCGCGTGACGGACCGGGATGTCCCGGTTCTGCTCAGCGGCAGGTCGCTGCCGCCCCAGGGCTATTCCACGGACGAGGCGGCTTTGAACCAGTTTCAGCTCTACATGTCCAGCATTCACGCCGGTCCCATGGTCCTCATTCGCTACATGAGGCAGGCGTTCGAGAACACCTCGGAGAACCGGGTCCGCGTGACTTTTGACCGTCAGCTTTGTTACAAGGTGACGCGCGAACCGCAGGTTCGCCTCGGCGGATCCGGGTGGCAGCACAACGCGGTGACTTTGGGGCACGTGATTCTGGAGATCAAGTTTACCGGGCGATACCCTGAGTGGCTCGCTCGGATGGCGGCGCATTTCAACCTGGAACAGCGTTCGATCTCGAAGTACGCCACGTCCATTGAGCAGGCGTGCGGGCTGGGGTTTTGCTCGCCCGTCGTAAGGACGGTGCAGTATGGATAAGCTGTGGCAATTGATTGATGAGACGCCGATCGGCCCGGGCGGGTTCACTCCGGAGAGCGTTCTTCTCTCGCTCCTGCTGGCGTTCGTGTTGGGGCAGCTTTTGGCCTGGGTCTACTACCTCACACACAGCGGGCTGTCGTATTCCCGCTCCTACGTGCAATCTCTGATTTTGATCACCGTGGTCGTGGCCATGGTGATGGCGGTGATCGGCAACAACATCATCACCGCCGTCGGTCTGATGGGCGCCCTGGCGATCATCCGTTTTCGAAACGTGATGAAGGATACGCGGGATATCGCCTTCATTTTCTGCGCCCTGGTCGTTGGCATGGCGGCCGGCTCTCATCGGTACGCCACCGCGATTGTGGGAGCGGTCCTTCTCAGCTTGATCGCGATCTACTTGCACTTGACGAACTTCGGCTCCCATGAACCTCACAACGGTTTCCTGCGTTTCAGCTTGCGGGGGCCGATCGGCCCCGACCATCCGGTGCCCGGCATTCTCCGGCGTTTCTGCGGGAACTTCTCGTTGATCTCGGTTCAGGATACGGGATTCGGCGGTCCCGCCGAATACGCCTACCAGTTGATGATTCGCAATATCACTCGCAACGAAGAGTTTATCTCGGCGCTGGAAAAAGTTGAGGGGATCGAAAACATCAGCCTGACGATGCAGGAAAAGTTGCTCGAGGTATAGGCCGCGTAATGAAGAAGAAATCCTCCAAAAGAAGGCACACGACGAAACGGTACTTGCTGCATCATCTGGTGCCGGTGGTGGTCTGGCTGGGGGCCTTGGGGGGCGTTGTCGGACTGTTCCAGCGTCAGGCACAGCGTTTTGAGGTCGTCGGGATCGCCCGGGGCGAAGTTCGCCAGGTTGCCGTCAGCAGCGCGGGCCGCATCAAGGAAGTTCGCGTCGAGCTCTTCGAGCCCGTGCAGGCCGGGCAGACACTGGCCGTCGTGGATACGATCCTGGACAACGAACAGACCCTCAGGTCACAGCTCGAGGCTCAACTGGCCACGGCCACGGCCGAGATTGAGCACTTAGTGGCTCAGCTTCTTCCGACGCAGGATGTCATGGAAGCGGATGCCGCCAACCTGGAGATGAACCGCGCCGATGACCTGCGCCGTTTCTCGGTCGACGTGGACAACGCCCGGCTGCGAATCCTCGAATTGCAGGCGACCATTGCCGCCGACCGAATCCTCGTGCACGATCTGGCGATGGAGGTCAAGATTCTCGACAAGCTCGTGACGGACGAGGCCATTGCCCCCTACGAGCTGGAAAAGGTGAAGGTCCAGCACGACAGTCTGGCGGCGAAAATTGCAGAGAACGAAACGCTGCTGGCTCAGGCCAGGGTCACTCTGGACGAGGCGCGGCAGCGGTGGGAGGAATTCTTGCAGCAGGAAGTGGTCCGTCCTTCCGTGCCTCACGCCCTTGAGGTGATCCGCAAGGAGATCAAAGTTCAGGAAGAGGTAATGAAGGGTCTGCTCAAGCAGCTCAAGGCTCTGGAATCGCGCGGGGCCGTCGAGTTGACAGCGCCGATTGACGGAGTCGTCATCCCGCTGTACGTGCAGGCGAACGAGGCCCTGCAGCGCCGGCCGGGCGAGCACGTCATGCGGCGCGCCGGGGAGGTCGTGACCGCCGGCGAGCCCATTCTGGCAGTGGCGGAGAAGGAACCGAGCGAAATCATCGCCTATGCCAGCGAGCAGCAGATCGGGGCTCTCAAAGGCCGAACGAAGGTCCAGTTGGTCAAAGCCACGACGCCGGCGCAACTGGCTCGGTCGAACATCGTGTCGATCGGTCCCACGATAGAATTGATGCCGCAACGCTTATGGCGCAACCCCACCATCCCGCAATGGGGTCGTCCCGTGGTGATTGGCGTTCCGCAAGGGCTGAGCGTAATCCCGGGCGAGATTGTCGGCATCAGGGGGCTGTAGTTTGTCAACCACGTCCCTCCGGTGTTGGTGGGAATACAGAAGCGGAGACGCGTGAAAATGACGGATGCATCCTATACGCGAAAAGGGCAGGCGCTCGTTGTCTTGTGCGTCGCCGGTCTGATCGCCTTGGCCGGATGCGGTCCGAAGAATTACAAGCAGGACGCCGACGAACGCGTCTACGCCATCCTGGACGAGAAATGGGATCCCCAGTTCGGCTCCAAGGCGAACTATCGGATCAGCGACACGGCGCCGTCTCCAAACGATATCCCGGCGGAGACGACGATCCCCGCTTCGGGCGTGCTGACGCTCCCGCAGGCGATGGCCCTGGCAACGGCGCGCAACCGCGAGTACCAGAGACAAAAGGAGACGCTGTATAGCACGGCGTTGGACCTGCGGCTGGTACGCCACGATTTCGAGAATCAACTCTTCGGCGGCGGCAGCCTTTCTTACAGCAACAACGGTCGCGACGAATTCGTAGCGGCCGAGGCCAATGCCGGCTTCAATCGACTCCTGGCGACCGGCACGCAGATCAGCAGCGCGGTCGCCGCCCGCTGGCTGGCGGTCCTGATCGGGGCCGGGGACCATGGTTTGGCTTCGGTCTTCACCGCCTCCGTGGCTCAGCCCTTGCTTCGGGGCAGCGACCGCAGGGTGGTCCTGGAGAACCTGACCCAGGCGGAACGAGATGTGCTTTATGAAATCCGTGCGTTCAACCGGTTTCGCAAGTCCTTTGCCGTGGCGGTTGCGACTCAGTATTTTCAGGCCCTCGAGTTGTACGATGTCGTTGAAATCACGCGTGACCACCTCGCCGCCCTGACGGCATTGCATGATGACGTGGCGAAACTCGCGGGCGCGGGCCGGCTTCCGAAGCTGGAAGTGGATCGGCTTCACCAGGAGGTGCTGCGCGCTCGCGACGCGCTGATTCTGGCGCAGCGAGAGTACGAGCGGTTTCTCGATCAATTCAAGATGACGCTGGCCGTAGCGCCTACGACAGAGTTCCGCCTCGACACGAGCGTGTTGGCGGCGCTGAAGGAGCACGGCATTCCCGAGCCGGAGATCGTAATTGATGAGGCGATCGAGTCGGCCCTGTGCCGGCGCCTGGACATGGCCAACCGCGCCGACAAGGTCCTCGACGCGCAGCGAGCGGTGTACGTGGCGGCCGACGATTTGCGAGCGGGGCTGGACGTGGAGGGGGCGGTCGAGGTGGATTCGCATGGTGATGGGACGGTTTCGGTGGGACCGGTTCTGGATTCGCCGCTCGATCGTGTGGCCGAGCAAACCGCCTATCGCAAATCGCTGATTGCCCTGGACCAGCGTCGGCGTGACTATGATCTGGCGGCCGACACGGTGCGGCTGGAAGTGCGGGAGGCCTACCGCAAGCTCGAGGAGACGGGCGAGAGGTACAGAGTCCTCTCCGAGAGTCTGGCGACGGCCCGGACGCGGATCGCACGGACGTCGCAGTTGCTCACGTACGCGCGCGTGGACAGTCGGCGCGTGCTCAATGCTCAGGAAGATCTGTACGACGCGCGGAGCGCTGCGACCGACGCCCTCATCGATTACGCTATCGCCACGTTGAACTTCTATCGTGACACGGGCGTCCTTCAGGTGCGGCCGGACGGGATGTGGGAGGCCGGCGCGGGTGACTTGCCGGTGGCTCGTACCGAGTCGATGTCGGATGCTTCAGCGACGCGGCGATGAGCTGCAAATCTGCGTTGGCACAGAATACCATCGGAAGAACTCACATACGGAAGGAAGGTGTAACATGCGTTTGACCGCGATGCGGGTTGCCCTGGCGGCGATGCTTGCGCTGGCCGCGAGCGTGCACGGAGCCGATGTCATTCTGAACGAATACAACGCCGTGAGCGGCACGAATTTCCTCAACGGTGGGGACGCGGCAGCGGACAAGGATGGAGGCCGGGCGTCGGATTCGTATTTCGGCCGTGTCGAGGGAAACGGTGGCGACTGGTTCGAGCTGGTCGTGATCACGGACCACCTGGATATGCGTCAGTGGCACCTGGACATCTACAATAACGGCAGTCTCGATGAGACGCTTGATTTAACGGATGACCCGCTGTGGTCAGACCTGCGCAGCGGCACAATCATCACGATCTCTGAAGACGTTCCGAGCGACACCAGCTACGATCCGGCTGCCGGTGACTGGTGGATCAACGTTCAGGCCCACGACGATATCAATGAGGCGTTCAGCATCATCCAATGCCCGCTGGCGGCCGACCTGACCGGCGACTGCATCGTGAATTTCTTCGATCTGGCGCTGATGGCCTCATCCTGGCTGCAATGACGAGGCCGGCCTCTGGGGGCTAAAACCTGCTTGCCAGTGCTGTCAGAGGGGCTTGCGGCCCAACACACGACCTGTCTCCGCGCCATGCCTATCTCGACAGAGCCCCGGCATTACGCCGTGTACGAGAGGTATGCTTTCGGAACGACGGCGGCTCAACATTTCGCGGCGTTTGATCCGATGGAAACAAGGTGAGCCTCGGGCGCCAAGTGCGCCTACCCATAAGAGGCTGGATGCTGTATAGTATGCGTCCCGAAGTGTGGACGGGGGCAAGGGCCGCGTCCGACCGGCCGCACCGCTTGGGGCCGGCATCGGGTTGTCGCCGACGCGGCGGCAACTGGACGCCGATTTTGGATTCAATGCGTTGTCGCACGAGAGAAAGGTTATCGAAGGGTATGGAAAAACGAGAAGGCAGTTACAATTTTAGTGAGATTGAGAGGAAGTGGCAGGGCTATTGGGCGCAGAACCGGACGTTTCGTGCGAAGGACTGCGACGCCTCCCGGCCGAAGTACTACGTCCTGGATATGTTTCCCTATCCCAGCGGCCAGGGGCTGCACGTCGGGCACCCGGAGGGATACACCGCCAGCGATATCGTGGCCCGCTACAAGCGCATGAAAGGGTTCAACGTCCTGCATCCGTTCGGCTGGGATGCGTTCGGGTTGCCCGCCGAGCAGCATGCCATCAAGACCGGAACGAACCCGGAGGAGACGACCCGCAATAACATCGCCAACATGCGCCGGCAGACCAAATCGCTGGGATTCAGCTACGATTGGGATCGCGAAATCGCCACGGCGGACCACGAGTATTACAAGTGGACGCAGTGGATCTTCCTGCAGCTTTTCAATTGCTATTTCGATGAAGATCAGCAGAAGGCCCGGCCCATTGACGAGCTGCCCATTCCGGAGGGTCTGAGCGAGGACGAGAAGCGTCGCTTCATCGACGAGCACAGGCTGGCCTACCAGGCGGACGTGGCGGTGAACTGGTGCCCCGCGCTGGGTACGGTGCTGGCCAACGAGGAAGTGGTCGGGGGCCTGAGCGAGCGCGGCGGGCATCCGGTGATTCGCAAGCCGATGCGGCAATGGATGCTTCGCATCACGAAATACGCCGAGCGATTGCTCAATGATCTCAAGGAGGTGGACTGGCCCGATTCGATCAGGAAGCTGCAGGCCGACTGGATCGGCAAGAGCGTTGGCGCGGAGGTCTGCTTTCACGTCGATGGGCATGAGGCCGACATCTGGGTCTTCACGACCCGGCCCGATACGCTTTTCGGCGCCACCTACATGGTGATGGCGCCCGAGCATCCGCTCGTCGATGTGATTACGACCGACGCCCGGAAGGCTGCGGTGAAGGAGTATTGTGAGGCCGCCGCTCGCAAGAGCGACCTGGACCGGACCGATCTGGCCAAGGAAAAGACCGGCGTCTTCACGGGAGCATACGCTGTCAATCCCGTCAACGATGAGAAGGTGCCGATCTGGATCAGCGATTACGTGCTGATCAGCTACGGTACCGGCGCGATCATGGCGGTCCCGGCCCACGACGAGCGGGACTTCGAATTCGCCAAGACCTTCGACCTGCCGATCGTCGGCGTGGTGGCGCCGCCGGACGCCGACCAGGCCGAGCAGGTCAAGCGCGGCGAGCTGTGTTTCGTCGGGGATGGGAAGGCGGTCAACAGCGGCCCGTTCGATGGATTGGCCACGGCCGAATTCAAGGAAAAGATCACCGCGTGGCTGGCCGAGCGTGGTCTGGGAAAGAAGGCGATCAACTACAAGCTGCGCGACTGGCTCTTCAGCCGGCAGCGGTACTGGGGCGAGCCGTTCCCGATTCTTCACACCGAAGACGGGCGGGTCCTGGCCCTCTCGGAGGATGAACTGCCCCTGCGCCTGCCTCCGTTGAAAGATTACAAGCCGATGGGGACGGGCGAGTCACCGCTGGCCAAGGCCACCGATTGGGTCAACGTGACGCTTCCGGACGGCACCAAAGCGCGGCGCGAGACCAATACGATGCCACAATGGGCCGGCAGTTGCTGGTATTACCTGCGCTATCTCGACCCGCGCAATTCCCGACGGATCTGCGATCCGGAGAAGGAAAAATACTGGATGTCGGTGGACCTGTACATCGGCGGCGCCGAGCACGCGGTGTTGCACCTGCTGTATTCCCGCTTCTGGCACAAGTTCCTCTATGACCTGGGCTACGTCAGCACGAAGGAACCTTTCCGCAAGCTGATCAACCAAGGCATGATTCTCGGCGAGGACGGGCAGAAGATGAGCAAGTCGCGCGGCAACGTGGTCAATCCCGACAAGGTCATCTCCGACTACGGCGCCGATTCGATGCGGCTGTACGAGATGTTCATGGGACCGCTGGAGGCGATGAAGCCCTGGAGCATGCAGGGCGTGCAGGGCGTGCACCGTTTTCTGCAGAAGGCGTGGCGCCTGATCGTGGACGAGGAGACCGGCGACCTGGCCGGGGCGATCCAGGATGCACCCGTGGACGAAGAGACGTTGCGTCTGCTTCATCAGACGATCAAAAAGGTCGGCGGCGACATCGAGACCTTCGGTTTCAACACGGCCATCAGCGCCATGATGATTCTGGTCAACCACGTTTCCCGGCTCGAGGTGAGGCCGCGCGCCGTTGTCGAGCCGTTCGTGTTGCTGCTGGCGCCGTTCGCTCCGCACATCGCCGAGGAGCTCTGGCAGCGACTCGGTCATGCCGAAACTCTGGCGTACGAACCGTGGCCGCAGCATGATGACGCCGTCGCCCGGGAAAAGGAAGTGGAGCTGGCCGTGCAGGTGAACGGAAAGATCAAGGACCGAATCGTGGTGGACGCCGACGCGGACGAAGAGCAAATCAAAGCCAGGGCGCTGGCCAACGAGAAGGTGGTTGCGGCGCTCGCGGGCAACGCACCCAGGAAAGTCATTGTCATCAAGTCCAGGCTGGTGAATATCGTGGCCTGATGGAGCTGCCTGTGTCGATGCATGCCGAAATTGAAGCCAAGCTTAAGGTCAATTCACTGGAAGCGGTGGAGCAGCGACTCGCCGAATGCGGTGCGTCCTTTCGCGCGGAAAAACTCCAGACGGACTGTTACTTCGACACCGCCGACCGAGAGCTGACGCGGACCGATCAATGTGTGCGTCTGCGCCGCGAGAAGAAGGGCGACCGGGAGCGGCTCGTCATAACGTACAAAGGCGCCAAGCAGGCGGACGATTACAAGAAACGAAGGGAGATCGAGTTCGAAGTACAGGATGCCGAACAGGCTGAAGCCTTCCTGGATGTGCTGGGGTATCGCAAGGCCCTCGTTTTCAACAAGAGACGGCGTCTCTGGGACGTGGGCGATTGTGAGGTGGCGCTGGATGAATTGCCGCTGATTGGGGTCTTTGTGGAAATTGAAGGGCCGAACTCGGACGAGATCCGGCGCGTCCAGGTCCGGCTCGCGCTGACGGACGTGCCTCATGTGATGGACAGTTATGCCACGCTGATTGCAGAGCGGCTGGCCCGGCTCGGACGGAATCAGACGGAAGTTTTCTTGTAACGTTTTGGCCCGGGTAGACATGAGACCGTCTGACGGCTACATCACATACATCATCAATCCGAAGTCGGGGGCCAGCAGCCGCAAGCTCGCCTGTCGCCAGTTCCATCGCTATCTTGTGAGCCACGGCTACGACGTACGGGCGTACAGCACCGTGTCTCTCAAGCACGCGCGCGAGCTGGCCACCAGGGCGGCCGCCGACGAGGCGTGCATGCTCGTGGTGGCCGCCGGCGGGGACGGGACGATACGCGAGAGCGCCCACGGCCTGGAAGGAAGCGACACCGCGCTGCTCGTCGTCCCTTGCGGAACCGAGAATCTCCTGGCCAACGAGCTCGGTTTCGACCGCCGCGTCGAAACGCTCATCCAAACCTTCCGGACCGGTCTCACCCGGAAGCTCGATCTGGGCACCGCCAACGGAGAGTGCTTCGCTTCGATCGCCGGCTTCGGCTTCGACGGCGCCGTGGTGGACCTCGTCGCCCGTCAGCGCACGGGACATATCGATCATTTCGATTACGTTTATCCGTTGTGGCGGACGTTCTGGGGGTATCGGTTCGAGCCCATGCAGGTGGAGGTGGACGGAAAGGAGATTTTTGACGGGCGCGGTCTGGTTTTCGTGGGCAACATCTCGCGGTACGCCATCGGCCTGGAGATCCTGCATCACGCGGATTTCGGAGACGGTCTGCTGGATGTCTGCATCTATCGGTGCCGGGGCCGCATTCGTCTGATCAAGCACTCGATTCTGACGGTTCTGAAGCACCATGCCAATCGACGCGACGTCATTTACCGCCAGGGCGAACACATCACGGTTCGTTCGGACGTCAAAGGGATCAAGACCGAGATCGACGGCGACCCCGGACCGTCGCTGCCGATCCGGATCGACGTGGTTCCCGCGGCGGTTCGCTGCCTGGTGCCGGCGGACGCCCGGCCGGCGGGCATCCGCCGGCGTATCGTTCGCGCCTTGCGATAGGTCAGGCGTTTCGCACGCGGGCGCCGGTGGGTAACATACGGTTAGAGAAGACTGGTTTTCTGGGATATCGAATATGGATTTCAAGATTGGCAACGTTGAGATCGGACTGGAGCAGCCGCTTTTTGTCCTGGCCGGGCCCTGCGTGATCGAGAGCGAACAGAATTGCCTGGAAATCGCCGGGCGGATGGTGCGCATCTCGCAGCGTACGGGCGTCGGCATGATCTTCAAGGCGAGCTTCGACAAGGCCAACCGCAGCAGCATCACCAGCTATCGGGGCCCCGGCCTGGAGGAGGGATTGAAGATTCTGGATCGCGTACGCCGGGCGACCGGCCTGCCCGTGATGACGGACGTGCACGAGCCGGGGCAGGCCGTCCGCGTCGGCGACGTCGTCGATTGCCTGCAAGTGCCGGCCTTCTTGTGTCGCCAGACCGATCTGCTCTGTGCCTGCGCCCGAACGGGAAAGCCCGTCAACGTCAAGAAGGGACAGTTCGTTTCGCCCGCGGAGATGGGCAACGTCGTGGAGAAGATTCGGGCGTGCGAGAACAAGAAGATTCTGTTGACCGAGCGCGGCACCTTCTTTGGATACAACCGCCTGGTCAACGACATGACGGGGATCGACGTGATGAAGAAGATCGGATGCCCGGTGGTGTTCGATGCGACGCACAGCACGCAGCAACCGGGCGGGCTGGGTACCGCCAGCGGGGGGCGACGTGAGATGGCGCCGGTCCTGGCGCGGGCCGCCGTGGCCGCCGGCGCCAACGGGTTGTTTTTGGAAGTTCACCCGGAACCGGAGATGGCCAAATCGGATGCCGCTTCCATGCTGCCGCTCGCCTGGCTGGAGGAGGTAGTGAACGTGTGCCGGGACATTTTTGGCATTGTACATGGAGCAGACAATGAGTAACGAGCCGAGCTGCATCTACGGGCCCGTGCCGTCGCGCAGACTGGGCTTGAGCCTGGGTGTGGACATCATACCGCCGAAAGTGTGTACGCTGGACTGCGTGTACTGTCAGGTGGGCAGGACGACGACGAAGACGGCGGAACGCGGGGATTTTCTCGACATCGAAGCCGTGCTCGCCGAGCTTCGAGAGAAGCTGGCGGCCGGAGCGAAAGCCAACTATGTCACGGTGGGGGGCTCGGGTGAGCCGACCCTGCATTCGCGGCTGGGCGATCTGATCGACGGCATTCGCGCGCTCACTGATATCCCGGTGGCGCTGCTGACGAACGGGACGCTGCTCTATCGCGCCGATGTGCGCGGCGATTGCGCCAGGGCCGACGTTGTCCTTCCTTCGCTGGATGCGGGCGACGCGGACGTTTTCGCCGCCGTCAACCGCCCAACCGGCGATATCAGCATTGAAAAGCTGGTTTCCGGCCTGGTTCAGTTCCGCGAGGAGTTCCGCGGGCAGATCTGGCTGGAAGTTTTTCTCATTCCGGGGGTCAATACGGACAGGGACCAAATCGAAAAAATTAAATCGCTCGTTGCCCGGATTCGACCGGACCGGGTGCATCTGAATACGGCGGTTCGGCCGGTGGCGGAGAAGGACGTCGAGGCGGTTCCGCCGGAACGATTGGCCGAGATTGCCGGCCGTATCGGAGCCAATTGCGAAGTCGTGGCCTCCGCCCCGGCTCCGTCAGCTTGCGATCAGCACGTCGAACGTGCCACCGCAGACGTCCTATCAATGCTGAAACGGCGGCCCTGCTCGATTCCGGATATTTGCGCGGGCCTGAGCATGACCCGCAACGAGGCTGTCAAGCATGTGAGCCTTCTACAGGAGGCCGGGGCCGTGATCGCCGAGCGGCGGGGGGGGCAGGCGTACTTCTACGCCGCCGGCCAGCGACGCTGAGCGCGGTCGAGCCCGTAGAGCGAGGCGATCGCTTCGGCCCTCCAACGCCGAGCGCGCCGGAGTTCCCGGTCCTTGTAACTCGTGTTGCGATTCCAGTTTTTGTAAAGACGGACGCTCTATTGGCCGATAAAAGCCTTGTGGCGTTTCATTGAGCTTGGATACGGTGGTCCCGTGAGGGCGACGCCGTGGGATGTGAGCATGCAGAAGCCAAAGCGACAATTAGTTCTCAACAAGGGGGCGGAGAAGTTCATCTTCCGCTATGAGCAGGGGCGGGAGGATACGCTGCTCGACGCGCTGATCGAGCAGGTCAGAGATAAACGGACTGATTTTGACTGGTTTGACGCTGCCGTGCTGAGTTTCAAGCTCACCCAGACGTTGATCGGAAATGCGGAAGACCTGCTGCAGAGCGACACGGATCTGACGGTCGCGACGTAGAGCCGGGATATGCTTCGTGCCGGCAGGGACGTTGGCGCGTATTTATGATGACAGGGAATCGATAGGTGACAGATGATGCCGACAGATGAAGTGGGTAGGTGGACTATGGAAGAAGGCAGCGCAGTAATCCAACAGTTTCTGAACTATTTGAAATACGAGAAACGTTTCTCCGAGCACACCGCCAAATGCTATGGTGCCGACTTGGTTCAGTTCGGCGATTTTCTGTCGGCGAGGCATCCGTTGCATGGCTCACCGACCGATGATCTGTCGCTGGACCACGGGCACGGGGCCGTCGCGACGGCGGTGGCCGTGCGAACGGAGCAGAACGTCGATCAATTGTTGCTGACGGCGGATGTCAACGAGGCGCGTTCCTATCTGGCGCACCTGAATGACAAGGGCTATTCCAAGGCGACGATCGCGCGGAAGCTGGCGACCCTGCGCAGCTTTTACAAATTCCTGGTGCGGACGAACCGCTGCACGAGCAACCCGTTGGTGGCGGTGCGGACGCCGAAGCAGGAAAAGAAGCTGCCGCGATTCCTCGAGTACGAGGAGGTCAAGCGGTTGCTGGAGACGCCGCCGGTCGACACCTGGCTGGGCGCGCGGGACCGGGCCATCCTGGAGACCCTGTACAGCACCGGGATCCGCGTCAGCGAGCTTGTGGCTCTGAATATGGATGACATCGATTTCCTGGGCGAGGTGATTCACATTCGCGGCAAGGGCAAGAAGGAGCGCATCGCGCCGATCAGCTCGTCGGCGCTGCAGTCGATCCAGCACTACATGGAGTTCCGGAACAAACGCGCCCAGAGCAACACGAATTTCAGTTCGAAGGTGTTGTTCGTCAACAAGCACGGGCAGCGGCTCAGCACGCGGAGCGTCCGGCGCAAGATGGACAAGTACCTGAAGATGGCGGGTCTGGATCCGGCCATCAGCCCGCACACGCTGCGGCACAGTTTCGCCACGCACATGCTCAACAACGGCGCCGACCTGCGGAGCGTTCAGGAGTTGCTGGGACACCAGTCGCTCTCGACCACGCAGGTCTACACGCACCTGACGACCAAGAAGCTCAAGGAGGTCTACGACAGTGCGCATCCGAGAGAGCAGTATCACGAGGATGTGTACGCCCCGTATGACGATCTCGGGGGCAACGGGGCTCTGTAGAATCGCGCCGTCGCGAAAGGTTGTTGCGATACAATCGAAGGGCTGCCTCTTGAGGCGGTCCTTTTTCTTTTGCGCGGGTCCGGCGTCGCGTGGCTGAGGGCCTTACTGCGTCAGGAGGCGTATCGCCAGCGGGCACATCCGTGGGATTCGTCAGGAGGCACTGGAAATCACGCGCGCGAGCGAGTACCATGGGGCACCCGCGTCTTCGTCGAGGGGCTGCGGCGACGTGCGGCGGTGCTGTGTGAATGGATGGCAGCGACCCGCATGCGGATCGCACCAGGAGGTGGGGATTCCGGCCGGCGGGATTCGGATGAATCTCTGGCGACCTGATGCAGACGGTTGAACAATGAGGAGAACCTTGCATGGAAGAACGGTGTCGTGCGGTTTCTGTTGTTGCGGTGTTTGCTTTTCTGGTGGCGCCGTGTCTCGGGAGGGATTGGCCGCAGTGGCGCGGGCCTTTCTTTAACGGGTCGACGGACGAGACGGATTTGCCGGCGTCGTGGAGCGAGACGGAGAATCTGCAGTGGGTCAAGCCGCTGCCCGGACCGAGCGGGGCGACCGCGATCGTTGCCGGCGGCCGGATCTTCGTCAGTTCGACCGTAAAGAACTCGCATGATTTCGTGGCTCTATGTCTGGACGCTCAGACCGGCAGGGAGTTGTGGCAAAGGCACGTCGGGAGCGATTCGCGGCGCTTGCCGCGCAACAACATGGCGTCGCCGTCGCCGACTACGGATGGCAAGCGCGTGTTTTTCCTTTACGGCAACGGAGATCTGGCCGGTTTTGACGTTGAGGGCAAGCCGCTGTGGTCGCGCAACATTGAGAAGGAGTACGGCAATCTGGCGTTGCAGTTCGGCTACAGCAACAGCCCGTTTCTCCATGGCGGCAAACTCTTCGTGGTGGTGATTCGTCGCGACAGGCCGTACCGCAAGCCGGAGGCGCACGAACCTTTGGACTCTTTTGTGCTGGCGCTCGATCCGGCGACCGGAAAGACGATCTGGAAACAGCCGCGCCAGACCGATGCGTTCGATGAGGGCATGGAGACGTACACCACGCCCATCCCCTTCATTCGCAACGGCAAAGCCGAGCTGCTGAACACCGGCGCCGATTTCATCACCGCCCACGATCCCGCGACCGGCAGGGAGCTGTGGCGCTTCGAGTACTGGCGCGAGAAGGTGCGCGATTCGCGCGTGATCCCTTCGCTGGTCAGCGGCGCCGGTCTGATCTTCGGCGCGCGCCACAAGGGCAAGGGGGTCTTCGCTCTGGAGCCGCCCGGCGGCGACGGCGGGACGCCCGGGCGGATCGTCTGGGAGTTCACCGCCGCGGCCCCCGATTGCAGCACGCCGTGTTTCTACCGGGACCGGCTCTACGTGCTGGACGGGATTCGGCACGGCAAGGTCGTCACGTGTCTCGATCCCCGCACAGGCCGGCAGTTCTGGCAGGGCAGGATCGGCGGACGCGGCCCCTGGCGTGCGTCCCTGACTGCCGCCGACGGCAAGCTCTACTGCATCAACGAAACCGGTGAAGTCGTCGTGCTCAAGGCCGGGGGCGACCGCTTTGAAATCCTCTTTGAAACAAAAATCGACGAGCCGCGCATCCAGTCGTCGATCTCCGTCGCGGACGGGCATCTCTATATTCGCACGGCCAGGAATCTCTACTGCATCGGCAAACGATAGTCCCGCACCGGAGGGGTATGCCCCGTGTGAGCGGGAAGGTGACACAGCAATAAGGAGAGCGTCATGAACGAAACGACACAACCGTCACAGTCTGAACCATCGAAATCTTCACGCCGGGCCTTTTTGGGATGGACGGGTAAACTCGCGGCCGGCTCGGCTCTGATGACGGCGGGTATGCCATTAGCCCACGCGGGGGAGAACAACACCATCAAAGTTGCCCTGGTCGGCTGCGGCGGCCGGGGCACCGGCGCCGCCTCGAACGCGCTGTCGGTCAAGAACGGGCCGATCAAGCTCGTCGCGCTGGCAGACGTTTTCGCCGAGCGCGTCGATCGCAGCTTCAAAAACCTGACGAGACGACACGGTAAGAAGGTGGACGTGCCCGAGGAGCGGCGCTTCGTCAGCTTCGACGGCTATCGCAAGGCCATGGATTGTCTCGAGCCGGGGGACGTAGTCATCCTGGGCACGCCGCCGGCCTTTCGCTGGGTGCATTTCACCTATGCGATCAAGAAGGGTCTGAACGTGTTCATGGAGAAGCCGGTCACGGTGGACGGCCCGACCACCCGGAAGATGCTCAAGCTGGCCGAAGAGTCCAAAAGGAAGAACCTCAAGGTGGGCGTGGGTCTGATGGTCCGTCACTGTCGCGGGCGGCAGGAGCTGTTGCAGCGCATCCGGGACGGGGAGATCGGCGAGATCGTCGCGATGCGCGGCTACCGCATGAGCGGGCGTTCCGCCACCACGGGGCCCAAGCCCGACAACATGAGCGAGCTGCTCTATCAAATCGCTCGCTTTCACAGCTTCATTTGGGCCAGCGGCGGCTGCTACAGCGACTACTACATCCACCAGATCGACGAGTGCTCGTGGATGAAGGGCGCCTGGCCCGTCGAGGCACAGGCCCTGGGCGGGCGGCACTATCGGGGCGACTCGGTCGACCAGAACTTCGACACGTACGCGGTCGAGTATACCTACCCCGACGGCTCGAAGCTGTTCTACAACGGGCGCAACATGTCGGGCTGCAAGAATGCCTTCGCCAGCTTCGCCCACGGCACGAAGGGTTCGGCTGTGATTTCCACCTCCGGCCATACGCCCGGCAAGGTCCGCACCTACAGGGGCCAGAACATGGACA
Source organism: uncultured Pirellulales bacterium (assembly GCA_964415045.1). Taxonomy (GTDB): domain Bacteria; phylum Planctomycetota; class Phycisphaerae; order Sedimentisphaerales; family Anaerobacaceae; genus CAYPZL01. Next base: position 43,138 of record CAYPZL010000009.1, read on the forward strand.
ACGACAACCTCTTCTGGCGCTATCCGCAGCCGGAACGGAGCCCCTACCAGCTCGAGTGGGACGACCTGATCGACGCCATTCGCGAGGACAAGCCGTACAACGAGGTCGAGCGCGGCGCGATCGCCAGCCTCGTGACGTCCATGGGTCGCATGGCTGCCCACACGGGCAACGTCGTCACCTACGACCAGATGCTCAACTGCGAGCACGAGCTTGCCCCCAGCGTCGGCAATCTGAACATGGATTCGCCCGCGCCGCTCAAGTCGGATGCCGAGGGCAAGTATCCTGTCCCACAGCCCGGTATCGTCAAAGACCGCGAATACAAAGAGTTCGCGTAGAGCAACATCACCGCCAATGACGTGCCGCTGGTCTCGGCTCGGCCGGGACCAGCGGCCGTTCTTCGATCGTTCCCGCAAGCAGGCCGCGCGATCCCGTCATCGCGTTGCTTTTGAGAGGAAGACCTATCGGCCTCTTCGCGGACAGGCCGGCGCGCCATCGTCGGCGTTTCCCTGATCTGTCTCCTGCGGGTCCACCGGTGCGTATTCTTCCTCGACGTCGGCGGGCACATCGATCAGCACGATCTCGCCGCCTACCAGGAGCAGGATGTCCTGGGCGAAGGCCAGCGCGCCCTGGCGGTTCTCTATGGCCAGGCGGTCGGCCACCTCGAAGAACTCGTCCGATCCGAACTCGACCGTCCGGTGCGGCGTCACGATATCCTCGACGGTGACGAGCCGGCTGTCGACCCATCGCCCGTCCTTGAAGTAGAACGTCAGGTCGTTGGCCTGCTGGGCGTTGACGATCCGCGTGCGTTCCATCTCGGAGTTGAGGTAGGTGCTGTCCCGGTTGAGGACCTCCTGGGCGCGTTGCATGGCCATATTCACGCTCTGATTGACGGCGCCTTCGCCTTCGCGGTCGGTGGCGCCGCGTGCGAAGAGAGTGTTCGTGGTTTGGCCCAGAATCTGCGTCCAGTCGCCCAGGTCGGTGCCTTCTCTGGCGAGGAAGGCGGTGTACTCGGTGATGATGCCGAATTCGGTGGAGATGGTGATGATGGTCTCGGCCAGCTCGGCGATCTGCGGATCGTCCTCGGTGACGGTCGGATCGGCTCCCAACTGGCGGATGGCGTCGATCAGTTGGGCGACCTTGCGGCTGGCCCACAAGCGGGGAATGAACCCGTTGTCTTTGTCGGTGCCTTCAAACCCGAACGTGTAGGCGAATGTGCGCGGCTGCCCGAGATAATTGCCGCTGAATTCGAAGGTCAGCGGTTCGTGGCCGATGTAGCGTCCCAGGATGACGAGCCGGTCGCCCTCAAAGAGATCGGGCAGCACCACGGGCAGGACATCCTGTGTCCGGCCGACGGCCTCTTGTCCGTCGGCGTCGAGCACGCGCAGAGTAGCGTCGGCCAGGATCGGCCGCGTCAGACTCTTGAAGACCTCCGTCACGGCCACCTCGACGTCGTCGCCGGGCAACACGAAGAACGAGGCCGCCCGCGAGAGCTGCGCCAGGGCGTCGAGCAGGGGGGCGTTCACGTTGTAGCCCACGCCGAAAGTGAAAACGCGCCGGTCGTACGGATTGGCGTAGGCCGCCAGGTCGCGGATGGCTACCTCAGACGTGATCCCCGTGGTCGGCAGCCCGTCCGTCAGGAACAGGACCAGCGGGAGCATTCCTTCGACCGGGGGCTGGTCGAGTGCGGTTTCGAGGGCGCCGTAGAGATTCGTCGAGCCGGACGCGTTGACGGCGCGGATGTAGCTGTGAGCCGCCAGCTCAATGTCTGTATCCTTGAGAACCGGCTCCGCTGAGAACCTTTGGATATTGCTGTTGTAGAGGATCACGTTGAAGGCTTCGCCGTCTTCCAGCCCCGAGACCACCTGGACGGCGGCGTCCTGGACCTGGCGGATCTTGTCGCCCGACATGCTGCCCGAGCGGTCGAGAACGAGCGTAACCTCGCGCTTGATCTCGTTGGTGTCTGTGGGGCGGTCGGCCGGCACGCCCGCCAGCAGAAGGAAATACCCGGTATCGTTGGCATCGTCGGGATACGCCAGCATCGAGGCGCTGAGCCCGTCGCTCTCCAGAAGGTAGGACAACTGGAACGGTCCGGGGGTGAACTCGGCATCGGGATCGGTAATGACGGTGATCTTCCTGTCATCCGTGCGGTGCGTGTAGACCATGTGGCTGGGTGAGTAGACCGCCGAGATCGGCTGGCTGCTCTCGATGGCGGCCGTGATTTTCCAGGGAACCAGGTACTGCAACGATTCGGTGCGCGGAAGGTAGTAGTCGACGCGGCTGCCGTCCGTTTCCAGCAGATGTTCGTAGGTCAGGCGCACCTTCTGCTCGGTCTGCGCCTCGATGGGAAAGACGCTGGTCTTGATGAGATTGTACCCGACGAACTCGGCCAGGGCGGGATCGCGAATCTGGGCGACCAGTTGGTTGTAGATGCGTTCGGCTTCCTCCTTCGGCAGCACCTCGGCCGTTATCTCTCCGCTCGGTCCGTCGTAGGCAAAGCTGCTTACGACCGCGTCATCGGCCACCGGCAGGAGCAGTTCCGCCTCCCGGCGGCCATTGGTTGTGTTCTTCAGATGGATTTCGAGGGTGGTCGTCGCCACCGTCTCGACGATGTCGATGGCGGCTTCGACGCGAACGATCTTGACGGCGCCCTGCTGGTCGGTTGTGTAGGCATACATCCGGCTCTGTGGGATCACGACGTGCACGGCATCCTGACCCTGTTGTGCCCGGGCAAGGTCGAACGGTCCGGCCAGCAGTGCCAGGACGACGCTCACCGTCCCCAGGACCCATCGATTCGGCATGCGATTCCTTGCAGCTTTCATTTCTCCGCCCTTTCCAAAAAATGAATGATGGTATGATGGCACCAAGGTCCCGTCGCCGCGGCGCTCGCCGCGTCATCTCGGAATCAGGAGATTGTCCGGAAAGAGGACGTGCGCGCCGCCAAGACGGACCTCGGGTGCAACACGCGGCCCGAAACCTTCTAACGTGTATCACTCAAAGACGTGCGGCCATGCCAGGCTCCTTCCAAAGGCGTTTTCCTCGCGTCCGGCAGCGCACGCACGTACATGCAGGCTCTTATCCGGACGGAAGGATGACCTGTAAACCGAAGGGCGGCCGGTAGGATATGAAGGCGAAACAGAGTTATGATGGCAAACGCGAATATGACGACTTCACCGGCCTGCCGCTTATTTCCGCTCTATGTTGATATCCCTACGTTACGCCGGGGTCTATGTTCGATCTTCCCGGCAGATTTTCTTGTCCGGTTTCGCGGACAATCCTGTGATCGCTTCGGCGGTCGGGCCGCTTGCGGCGCAGATGAGGGTGGACGACGGGCAGCGGAGCCGGTAGGATCACGGTGACCCTGAGGCTCGATAGGGATACCGGCTTTTTTTCATCTTCGTCGAATCGAGGCGCGTATGACGATGGCGATCGAAACCCACGGTCTGACGCGGCGTTTCGGAGATCTGTGTGCCGTGGACGGTCTGGATCTGCGTGTGACGGCGGGCACCTTCTATGGTTTCCTCGGTCCCAACGGCGCGGGCAAGTCCACCACGATCAAGATGCTCACCGGCCTGCTGGCGCCCACCAGCGGGACCATGCACATCCTGGGCGAGGACGTAGCCGACGCCCGGAAGGCCCTGACGGTGAAGCATCGCGTCGGGGTGGTGCCCGAGAATCTGGCGCTCTTTGACAATCTCAGCGCGCGGGAGTATCTCACCTTTGTCGGACGGATGTATCGACTGCCGGCGGCGACAGTGGGCCAGCGCTGCGAGGAGCTGTTGTCTATGATGCAGTTGGATGGCGAGGAGAAGAAGCTCACGGTCGAGTTCTCCCAGGGGATGAAGAAGAAACTGACGCTGGCGGCGGCTCTGATTGCCAATCCGGATTTGCTGTTTTTGGACGAGCCCTTCGAGGGGGTCGACGTCGTGTCCTCGCGCGTGTTGCGGGACACGTTGAAACGTTGCGTTCAGCGGGGCGCCACCGTGTTCCTGACGTCGCACGTCCTGGAGATCGTGGAGAAGCTCTGCACGGACGTCGGGATCATCGCGCAAGGCCGGCTCGTGCATCAGGGCACGATGGACGAAATTCAGCGAAGCGGCTCGCTGGAGCAGCGGTTTCTCGAGGCGGTCGGCGTGGACAGCGTCGAGCGGCAGACGTTGAGCTGGCTGGAGGGCTGAATGGACCTGAATCAACTGCGCACGATTCTGTGGCTGCGCTGGCGCCTGACCCGCAATCAGTGGTCGCGCCAGGGGCCGTTGAATGCGGCGGTGACGATACTCGTGGCGGGGATCGGGCTTCTCATCGGGGTCGGAGGCGCCGTGGGTGGCCTTCTGGCCGGGACGTTCCTGCTGACGGACGCTGCGCCGGAAAAGCTCCTGGTCTTGTGGGACGTGCTCATTGGTGCCTTTCTCTTTCTCTGGATGATCGGAGTTGTTAACGAACTCCAGCGCTCCGAGAGCATCGACATCGGTCGGCTGCTGCATCTGCCGATTTCGCTACGAGGCGTCTTCTGGTTGAATTACCTGGCCTCGCATCTGACCTTCGCCATCATCCTTTTTCTGCCGGGCATGCTGGGGCTGGCGGTGGGCCTGGTTTTCGGCAATGGTTGGATCATGCTCTGGCTGATTCCCCTGTTTCTCGGGGTCGTCTCCATGGTCACAGCGTGGACGTATTGCCTGCGCGGCTGGTTGGTTACGCTGATGACGAACCAGCGGCGTCGCCGCGCCGTCATTGCCGCCGTCACGTTTGCCTTCGTGTTGCTGAGCCAGGCTCCGTTTATCGTCAGCCGCGTTCTGGACGATCGCAGACCCCATCGGCGCAGACCGGTCGCGTCGTCGCAGTCAGAGAAGGAGACCGATGCCGACGTCGAAGGCCGTGGCGGCAAGTCGCTGCCGCCGGCGGTGCTGGCGGCGCATCGCTACGTGCTTCTGCTGTGGGTGGGCAACGGGGCGATGTCACTTGGCAGGGGCGATGCTCGGGCGGCGATTCTGGCGGGGGCAGCCGCCTTCTGCATTGGTGGATTGGGCCTGCGCCGGGCCTATCGGTCCACGCTTCGTTTCTATCAGGGTTCGGCGACCGGCAAGCGGCCTCCACGACGGGCGAAAGCGGAACGAAAGTCTATCGCGGGCCGGAATTTTTTGGCCAGGGAACTGCCCGGTGTTCCGCCCGATGCGGCGGCCCTGATGCTGGCCTTCTTTCGCTCCCTGACGCGGGCACCGGAAGTGAAGATGGCGCTGGCCACCAATTTCATCATGCTACTGATTTTCGGCGGGGTGATTTTCCTGCGTCGGGCGAGCGGCCTTGACAATAGTCTGAAGCCGTTCGTTGCTACCGGCGCGGTTGTGCTGACGTTCTTCGGCATGCTGGGGCTCATGTTCAACCAGTTCGGTTACGACCGGGACGGTTTTCGCACGCTCGTGCTTTCGCCCGTGCCACGCGAACGAATCCTGCTGGGAAAGAACCTGGCGCTGTTGCCTTTTGCCCTGGGCTTTGGGATGGCCTTGCTTGTGGTTGCCAAGCTCGCCCTGGGAATACCGTTGGTCTTCGTGGCAGCCGGCAGTTTGCAGTTGATCGGGGCCTTTCTCTTGCTGAGCACGGTCGGCAATCTGGTCTCCGTGCTCGTTCCGTACCGGATCGCGCCGGGGTCGATGAAGCCGACCAAAACAACGTCTCTCGTTACGATTCTGATCGCTTTATCCCACGTGTTGTTTCCGACGGCCATGATTCCGATCTTTTTCCCGGCGGTCCTGGGGCTGGTGTTGTCCCGGTGGCGCGGGCTGTCCGCCGGCCCGGTGATTCTCCTGTCGTCGGTCATCCTGCTGGGCCTCATGATCCTGCTGTACCAGTTCAGTCTGTCCGGGCTCGGCGACTTGTTGCAGCGGCGCGAGAAGGCGATTCTGAAGGTGGTTACGGAAGAGGTCGAGTGAGCCGGAGGTTGGGCTGGGGGCATCGGTGGAGGCGGTTCGGCGGTCTTGTCCGTCGTCAGGGATACGCGTCGATGTCTGTGTCGAGGCCATGTTCGGCGCAGTAGGCGCCGATCTTTTCCACCATGACGCGGCCGTACTGCTTTTTCTTGGTTTCTCCGACGCCTCGGACGTCCAGGAAACGCTGCAGGGTGGACGGGCGGCGGCGCGCCATGTCGCGCAGGGCCGCGTCGCCGAAGATGACGTAGGCCGGAACTCCGCGCTGCCGCGCCAGCGAGGCCCGCACCCGCCGCAACGCCTCGAAGAGCCCTTTGTCCACGCCTTCCCAGGATTCGGCGGCGACCCGGGCCTTCCGCTCGGGCTTACGCGTCGGTCGAAGCAGTCTGGGAGTCACCTCGCCCTTGAGGACCCGCCTGCCCTCGGCGGTCACGCACAGCACGTTGTACTCGCCGGTCTTCTCGGCGAAGCCCTGGCCGACGAGCTGCTCGATCCAGTCATGGACGGTGCGCTTGTCCGAGTCGCTCAGCAGGCCGTAGGTGCTCAGGGCGTCGTGGCCGTTTTCCAGGATGCGCTGGTCGCGCGACCCGGTGAGCACCTGGGCGGTATAGCCGCCGCCGAAGCGCTCGCCGAGACGCAGGATGCAGGAGAGGATTTTCTGGGCCGTGACCAGCGAGTCCTTCAGCATATCGACGTGTCCAAGGCAGATATCGCAGGCGCCGCAGTCGGGCTTGTCGAGGCTTTGCCCGAAATACTCCAGGATGGTGCGCCGGCGGCAGATTCCCTGGGTGCAATAGGCGTACATGCGCGTCAGCTTGGCCAGAGCGATTTCCTTGGCCTGCGGTTCCATGTCGGACAGGAGGCTCTTCCAGACGCCGTAGTCTCCGCCGGAGTAGAAGAGGCAGCATTCCGCTTCGAGCCCGTCCCGGCCCGCCCGCCCGCTTTCCTGCTGGTAGTGCTCGATGGATTTGGGCATGCCGGCGTGCACGACGTAGCGAACGTTGGACTTGTCGATGCCCATGCCGAAGGCGATCGTTGCGACGATGGTGTCGATCTTTTCGGCGACGAAATCGTCCTGGTTCTTCTTGCGGTCCTCGTCGTTCATGCCGGCGTGGTAGGGGGCGACGCGGTAGCCGCGACCGGCCAGGTACGCCGACATTCGCTCGACGTCGCGCCGGCGGATGCAATACACGATGCCCGACTCGTCGCGGTGCCGGTCGAGGACCGCCTGGACTTGCGCATAGATCTGGCTGCGAGCCCGGACCTTGTAGATCAGGTTGGGGCGGTCGAACGAGCCGACCAGCACGGTCGGGTCTTCCAGGTGCAGTTGCGTCGCAATGTCCCGCCGCACGTGCTCGGTGGCGGTGGCCGTGTAGGTGCCGATGGTCACGCCCGGAAAGACCTCCCGCAGCGCGCCGAGCTGGCGATACTCCGGGCGAAAGTCGTGTCCCCACATGCTGATGCAGTGCGCCTCGTCCACGGCGATAAACGACAGCCTCTGTGTTCGCAGCAGCGCCCGGAACGCTTCGGTGGCCAGGCGCTCGGGCGAGACGTACAGGAGCTTCAGGGTCCCGTCCTGGATCTGTTTTGCCACTTCGCTGTGCTTCTCGGGCGTCAGAGAGCTGTCGATGCGGGCCGCCGGCACGCCGCATTCGAGCAGGGCGTCCACCTGATCCTTCATCAGGGAGATCAGGGGCGAGACCACGACAGCCAGACCCGGCATGGTCACCGCCGGTGCCTGGAAACAGAGGCTCTTGCCGCCGCCGGTCGGCAGCACCACGATCGCGTCACGCCCCCGGCAAAGAGACTCCATCGCCTCTCTTTGCAGGGGACGAAATTCCTTGTATCCCCAGTATTGCTCGAATGCTTTTGTAAGTTTTTCGATCAAAACTCGCCGTCTTTCAATCACAAAACTCGCGGCCCAACCTCTACCCTACCGCAAATCGAACGTTTTGGCCAGAGCGATTCTCGAAAAACCTGACCCAGGCGTCGGTGTGGGGCACGGCGTGGCCCCCCGCGGGGCGGTTCGAAGTCCATGCGGATGTGAGGTGTATGAATTGCGACTAATCGCTCGTTTGGTGATTGCCCCGGCCCGGGAGGATGCGAGAGATGGCTTCGAGAAGGGCGTCGCCGCCGTCCTGTTTCGCCACGAATCCGGCTGCCCCGGCGCGACGCGCCCGCTCGCCGTAGAGAGATTCGTCGTGCATCGACAGGATCAGGACCAGTATTTCGGGGTGCTTTCGTTTGAGCTCTCTCGTGAGCTCGATGCCGTCCATCCGTCCCATGGAAATGTCCACGACGGCCAGATCGACCGGTTGACCTTCGATGATTCCAAGGGCCTCTTCGGCGCTGCCGACGGCCGCACAGATGCAGAGGTCGGGTTGTTGTCCCAGCAATTCCGTGAGGCCCCGGCGTACGATCGAGTGGTCGTCCACGATCAGCACTTTCGTTGGCGTAGTTTCGCTGCCGAGTCCGCACATATTCTTACTTTCCCTTCCAAGCGGTCTTTCGCAGAGCAGTCCACTCGAGTTTTTCACGAAGGCAATCTCTTTTCATGCCGTCTCTTGCCCGGCCGGCCCGGTGACACACCTGTGCCGAGGAAAGCAGGGTCTGGGGCCGGAAACGACGGGCCGATCTCGTTTCCGAGAGGGGCGTCTCCCGGCTCCGATTCACCTTGTTGGCGGAATGATGTTGGGTTGCTACAGACATCCTTATGCCTTGGTAATGCGTTTTTCTATGCGAGCCTCAGGCGGGCCTGCCATTGTACGCGTCAAGCGGGCGTCAGTTCGACGATTCCGGCCGATGTGCATGGACGAGTGTACGGAATGTCGACCCGGGGACAAATCGGGCGTGTGCGGCATTTGGCATCGGTTGCAGCACTCGTTTGACTATCGGGGGATTGCCTATATGCCGCGTTGGTTGCGGAGATGCACTGCGTGGGCTCCGGCGGGATGCCGCAGATTGCTGGGCAGACCATTCCGGGGGCGGTCAGCGCTTCATCTCGGCGTTGACCCACTCGATCGCGGCGCGGAAGAGTTCGTTGGCGTCCTTAAAACCCAGCTTTTCCTTGATGTGAGCCCGGTAGGTTTCGATGGTTTTCACGCTGAGGTGGAGCTTCTCGGCGACCTGTCGCGTTCCGTTTCCCTCGCCGATCAGCCGGAACACCTCCAGCTCGCGGTCGCTCAGGCTCTCCAGGGGCGATGCGCTGGCCGCGCCGGCGCCGGCGGCGAGCCTGCTGACCATGCGGGTCGCCACCGTGTCGCTGACGTAGACCTCTCCGGCCAGAACGCGGCGGATGGCCGTAATGACCTTCTCGGTGGCTTCCTGCTTCATGATGTACCCCCGGGCTCCGGCCCGCAGCGATCGCTCGGCGTACACGCTTTCGTCGTGCATGGAGAGCGTCAGGATAGGCAAATCGGCGTGCCGGACCTTGAGGTCTTTGATCAGCTCCATTCCGCTGGTGTCCTTGAGCGAGATGTCAACGATCACCATGTCCGGCTTGAGCGTGCGGATGGCCTGCATGGCCTCGTGGGCGTCTTCGGCCTGCCCGCACACGTGCAGGTCCCGTTCCTGCTCGATCAACTGGGCCAGCCCCTGGCGGACGATGGGATGATCGTCCACGATCAGGACCGTACGCGTTTCATGCGTTCCATCCTTCCGGTGTGTCGTCCCCGGCATGCTATTTCTCCCCATGATACGTTTCTGAAGTCAGGTCAAACGCGCAGGTCACCCTCGTTCCGCCCGCTGGTGCGGGGCTAATCTCCAGCGTGCCCCCGATCATTTCCGCGCGATAGCGCATGACCTTGAGGCCCATGCCTTCGCCGGGCGGAAGCTCGCCGGGGAAATCTCGTCCGTTGTTCTCTATCGTCAGGGCCCCGCGATCCCGGGCCGCCGTCAGCTCCAGCACGATCCTCGATGTTTCGCCGTGACGGATGGCGTTCGTGACCGCCTCCTGCGCGATGCGATAGAGGTGCGTGGCGACGGCGGTGTCCTTTACGGCTACGGGACGCTCGCATTGGAACTCGCAGGCCACGCCGAAGACCCGCTGCGTGGTCAGACCGAGGCCCTGGAGAGCGGACATCAGGCCATGCTCATCCAGGGCGACGGGATGGAGGCCCCGCGATAGCTGTCGGGTCTGACTGACGGCTTCATTGACCAACTGGGCGATCTCTCCGGCGTCCGCGGCTTCGCCGGCGTCCTGCCGCCGGAGTTTCTGTTCCAGCACCTTGGTCATGATGGCGATACCCGTGAGCTGCTGGCCCAGGCTGTCGTGCAGCTCCTGCCCGATGCGTCGTTGCTCGCGCTCGCTGATCTCGAGCAGCTCCCGTTCCAGCCGCTGACGCTGCTGTATCTCCTCCCGGAGCGATTCATTGGCTTCCGCCAGTTCCGCGGTCCGCTCGATGACCCGCAGTTCGAGCTGCTCGTTGAGCTGGCGGATTTCTCGCTCGGCCTTTTTCTGTTCGGTGACGTCTCGGCCGTACACGTTCAGATAACCAGCCTCCGTCACGGGCACCAGGACGAAGGAAAACGTTCGGTTCTCACAATCCACCTCGACGATGCGGCCGGCGCGCGAGCGCAGCACGTCGGCCATCTGCCGGGTCCAGATTTCCGGTATTGCCTGGCCGGTCTCGGCTTTCCAGCTTTGCAGGAACGATTGCGCCGGGCGGTTGGCATAGAGGATCGTGCCGTCATCTCGCAGCCTCAGCACGGGCGACGGGTTTTCCGAGGCGAACTTCGCCAGATTTCGGATCTTGACTTCGGCCTCCTTCTGCTCGGTGATATCCTGGACAACACCGAGCATGCGCACGGCCTTGCCGGCGGCGTCGCGCACGACGTCGCCGGTTTCGGCGATCCAGCGAATCCCCCCGTCCGGTTGGATGATGCGATGGTCGATGCGGTAATCCCGGCCTTGCTCGATGCAGGCCTCGACCGCGTCCACGATGGATTGGCGGTCATCCGGATGCACGCGTTCGAGGAAGGCCTCATACGTACCGTCGAACTGGCCCGGGGCGAAGCCGAACATCGGCTCGATGCGCTCGGACCAGAGGAGCCTGCCGGTGACGATGTTCCAATCCCAACTGCCGATATCGGCGGCGGTCTGGGCCAGGGCGTAGCGTTCCTCGCTGCTCTTGAGGGCCATCTCCGCGCGCCTGCGCTGCACGGCCAGGGCGTACATCTTGGCCATCCGTTCGAGGCTCTCCAGATCCCGGTCCGTGTAGGCCCGGGCCGAGTTGGCCACCGCGATCTGCCCGACCACCGCACCGCCTACCAGCGCCGGGGCGGTCAGGAAATTCTGCAGCGGGATATGCCCCTCGGGGACTCCCGTGGAGGCCGGATGCGTGCTTGGTGCGTTGGTGTAGAAGCCCCGCCCCGTGTTCAGCGCGTGACCGAAGAGGGCCGGGTAACTGCCGTCGGGCCGTGGCTGGAAGGCAATGGTCTGCCGGTTGGCGGGCAGGCGACATTGCCGGCCCATCATGCTGGTGAGGGTGTGTCCCACGGCGGCGCCCGTTTCCGGGTCGATGGATGAGACAAAGCCGTGCTCGCTGTCCGTCAGACGCCGGGCCTGTTCCAGAACGATTTCCGCAGTCTCCTCGATGGACGAGGAGGGGGCAATCAGGGCGTCCGCCAGCGCCGCCAGCGCTGTGTTGACCGCCAGCTCCCACTGACGTTGCTCCGCGACGCGCTTGCGTTCGGTGACGTCCACGCAGTACTCGATCATCTGGGTCACGGTGCCGTCCCGGTCCAGGATCGGAAACGCGTGAACCTCGACGTTACGCGGGCAGTCCTGCTGTAAATAATGAATGTGCTCTGTGACGACGGGTTTTTTCGTTTTCCGGACGATCTCCAGCGGACAGGGATGGTCCGGGGCGTCGCAGGGCGACTTCCGGCCGTGCATCAGGGCATAGCAGGTGCCGACGGTCGAGCCGTGGGTCTGACGGGCCGCCCGGTTGGCCAGGCAGACGCGGCGGGTGGCGGTGTCGATGATGTAGAACGGGTACGTCAGGGAATCGAGCACGGTCTGGAGCAGCGGTTCGCAGTACGCCTCCGGCCCGTTATCCGGGCCGGCCGGTGAAGGAATCTCCTTCCGTTTGTCGTCTCGTTCGTCCATTCTCAGGGCCTTGCGGGAAAGACGCGCCAACCATACATCAGAACCATTCTCATCATAAGAAAAAAGACGGCCAAGGCAACAGAAATCGCCGCCTGGGACCGGTCGCCCCGGATTCCGTCGGGTACACTCAGATTGGCTTGAGAACGATCCGTCGTACGTTCATCAAGGCTTTGCCGGCCGGGATCTGCCGCGCGCGCAGAAGGATCGTTCGTCCCGGAGCCGAACCGGCCCGAAATGTGCTCAGGCGAAGGCGAATGGGTGATAGCCCAGCAAGTCGATGGCGAGCGTCCCGGCGCTGTGGCGTGTGATCTTGCGCGGACGTCGCTGGGGGTCGTGCAGCAGGCAGGCTCGCTTGACCGGCGTTACGAGCCCCTCGACTTCGAGGCGGTGGTCGGCGGGCCAGTCGAATACGTGCAGGTACACGGTGTTTCCCGTCGTTGTCGATTTGCCCCAGGGCAGGTGTTTGAATCGTCCCTTGCACGTCCCGTAGATCGCTTCGCCGTGGACCGCCAGCCACTCGCCCAGCGCCACGAGACGGTCCTGTTGGATGACGGGGATGCGGCCGTCGGCGGTCGGGCCGAGGTTCAGGAGCAGGCTGCCGCCCCGGCTGACCTTTTCGATCAGCAGTTGCACCAGCTCCTCGCGCGTCAGGTAGTGGTCGTAGTTTTCCAGCCGGTTGAAAGCGAAGCTGCCGCCGATGCCGCGGCATTCCTCGAAGGGCTTGTTCGGGTCCTTGAGTCCGGGCGAGCCGCCCACGTGGCCGTATTCGGTGGTGTAATAGTCGCCGCTCCGGCCGCGCAGGGCCCGGCCCCAGCGATCGTTGACCACCAGCTCGTCCGGATTGTCACAGTGGTTGTAAATCCTTGATCTGCGGGATCATGTGCTCGGCGTTGCACAAAACTCATGCTTCATGTCCTTTCCAGGTGCGGTCAATCCATCTGCTCGAGGCGTTTCCCTTACATGGTATAGGCATTCGGGCCGTTGTCCAGAGGGTAACCGCCGGCGGCATACCCCTGTTTGCTCCGGGATTTGGAATGGCGAATACCTGAATTCATAGGGGATTACCTGATGTCAAATGCGGGCCGGACCGGATAGCAGAAGAAGCGAAAGCCCGATTTGCAGAAATCGCCACGCCGTTATCATGGGGACCACAATGGTGAAAATGAAAGGGGCAACCATGAGTGAAAGAGAGTTGCTAAGACGATACGTGGCGGGTGAGGAAGACGCCTTCCAAGAACTCGTCGGTCAATACAAAGACAGCGTGTACGGATTCCTGAGACGGTTCCTCAGTCGATCCGATCTGATCGAGGATGTCTTCCAGGAGACGTTCATGCAACTGTACGTCAGCCGGGACACATTCGATGTCTCGCGGCCGTTGCGGCCGTGGCTGTTCACCATTGCCGCCAACAAGGCCAAGGACGCCCTGCGGCGCATGCAGCGCAGCGAATCGACTTACTTGGGCAACATCTTCGGCAGTGACGACTACTCCATCGATGATGCGCTCAACGTGTTGGACCATGATGCGACCATGCCGTACGACCAGCTCATCAAGAACGAGACGGCGCAGTCGGTCAAGCGGGTGATCTCCAAGATGCCCGAAAAGCTGCGCGAGATTATTCTGCTGGCGTACTTCCACAAGTTCTCGTACGCCGAAATCGCCCGGATTCTGGAGATCCCCGTCGGGACCGTAAAGAGCCGGCTGCACACGGCGGTATCGAGGTTTGCCGAGGATTGGGAGATCGCCGTGGTGTGTGAGTCGCGCAACTAACGCGCGGCGCCAGGATGGATCGGATGTAAGGGAGGCACAGGTGGGGAGACGGTGGCGTGAAGATGTGGGGCGGCCGGGACCTGCGGGTCTCGGCTGATCCCCCGTCTCCCGTCAACGGGCGCTCGACAGCCGCCGCAGGATTTCCGTCTTGGTTTCCCACCGATGCGTATCGATTTCCCGGGGCCAGTAAAGATCCGGGCCCCACAGCTCCCGCCACCATTTTCGCAGTGTTCGCAGCGCCTTCATCATTTGCTCCTTTCCTTCTTCAGCCTTCAGCCTCCGGCTCGTCTGCCGGTTCCAAAGAACAAATGTCTTCACGAGAGCGCTCTCTATCCTCTAAAGGCCCAGCGCGGCCTCGCTGCGCTCGGCCGCAACCAAAGAGGGATAGAATGTAGC
>CAYPZL010000010.1:0-54981 GCA_964415045.1 uncultured Pirellulales bacterium
GGTTCCTACAGATGACTATCGGCCAAACCGGCCCTTTTGAGATAGTTACTAAGTCTTGGGCCAACGAACGATTAGGGAAAAACAAAGAAGAAATGAACCGATGGAGAATAGTCCTTGACAACCGGCAGCCTTTCATGAATAGGATGGGCAACTCGTTGCCCATGCTGACCCTTCCGATACGAACTCCAACAGGGGGTAGGATGGGCTTTAGCCCATGCTGGTTCTTCATCTATCGCGGCGTCTCGGCCAGTTGATCCTACCCGTCCGTGCGGCCATGCGAGAGCTCTCGCTGGCGGGCGGCTTCTTCGTAGACCTTCTGCGTCTCCTCCCAATTCGCGTAGGGTTCCAGGAAGTGGCCCTCAGGCACCTTCTGCTTATCGATGATCGTGAACCGCAGCACGCCGTCGCGCTTCGGATCGCGGGCCGAGAAATGGGATTGCCGATTGCGGATTGGGGATTCGAGCCAATGGGCCGGGCAATGGTACGCCAGCGAATGTCAAACAAAGCCAATTTGCCGCCGGGGCCAAGGCACTGCGGTGGCACCGAGAGCGCGGAGATGAATGTAAATGCAACCAGGAAAGGGAGCTGCAACAATGCGCTGGGGTCTCTGTGGCTCTGTGGTGAACTATCGCACGGAAATGTGGCGGGGATTTGGGGGTTGGCCGGGAGCGAGGCGTTTCGTATAATGGCGGGCGAAATCGGGTCCATAGGGGACCGTCGCGGAATGATTGAGGAGTCAGTCGTATGAACTCTCTGCTCGTGGTGGCAATCGCGGTTTTCCTGCTGCTGATGGGATACGTGTTCTACAGTCGCAAGGTCAAGGAGTGGATCGGTCTCGATGAAGAGGCCGTACCGCCTTCGGTGGCGATGAACGACGGCGTGGACTACGTGCCCGCCAAGCACTGGGCGATTCTTTTCGGGCACCATTTCGCCTCGATTGCGGGAGCCGCGCCGATCATCGGCCCGGTTATTGCGTGCCTGTACTGGGGATGGGTCCCCGCGATCATCTGGCTTGTCGTCGGCGGTGTCCTCTTCGGCGCGGTGCACGACTTCACCGCCCTGGTACTGTCGTTAAAGAACAAGGGCAAATCGATCACGACCGTGACCGAGTCGGTCATGGGCAGGGCCAGCAAGACCCTGTTCAGCGTGTTCGCTTTCGCGACGTTGATCCTGGTGGTCGCGGTGTTCGCGGCGGTGGCGGGCAAGACCCTGGCCACGACGCCCCAGGTGGTGATTCCCACGTTCGGGCTGGTGGTGGTGGCGGTGATCGTGGGCGTCCTGATGTATCGCCTGCAGCTTTCGGTGCTGCTGTGCTCGGTTATCGGCGTCCTGCTGCTGGTCGGCCTGATCGTCGGAGGCTACTTCCTGCCCATCGAGCTGCCCGGCGAAAACGCGGCGACCTGGTGGACCGTCATCCTGCTTCTCTACGCCATGGTCGCGTCCGTAACACCGGTGACGCTCCTGCTGCAGCCGCGCGATCACCTGGCCGGTGCGGTGCTGTATCTCGGGATCTTCTTCGGGTTCCTCGGTCTGATTCTCACGCACCCGGACGTGAAGGCCCCGGGCATGGTCGCCTTATCGGCCCCCGGAGGCTGGATGTGGCCGATGCTCATGGTGACGGTGGCCTGCGGTGCGATCTCAGGGTTCCACAGCCTGGTCGCCAGCGGCACCACGTCGAAGCAGCTTCCGCGCATGAAGGACGCGCGTGCGATCGGCTACGGAGGCATGATCGCCGAGAGCGTGCTGGGGGTCCTGGCGATCGCGGCGGTGACGGCGGGGCTGTACTGGAAGAGCGCTCCGGCCGGCGGCGAGGGGCTGGTGTACCAGGAACTGTTCCAGGAGGGCGGCTGGATCAAGGCGTTCGGCGTCGGTTACGGGCAGCTCACCAGGACCGTCTTCGGCGCCTTCGGCACGCTCGTCGGTGTCACGATGCTCAAGACCTTCGTGATGACCACGCTCGATTCGGCCACCCGCATCACGCGCTACATCTGCAACGAACTGCTCGGAGAAGCGTTCGGCATCCCCGGGATGAAGAACAAGTATGTCGCGACGTTACTCGTGGGCGTGCTGGCCGGGACGCTGGCCCTGGGCAACTGGAAGGCGCTCTGGCCGTTGTTCGGGGCCGCCAACCAGCTCATCGCCAGCCTGGTTCTGATCGTCGCCAGCGTGTATCTGCTGACGAACAACCGGAAATTCATCTTCACGGCGGTGCCCGCGGCGATCATGCTCGTGACCACGATCGCGGCCCTGGGGTATGAGACCCATACATTCGTCACGGCCGAGGAACCGAACTTCATGCTGGCCGCCATCGCGGTTGGGCTGATCGTTCTCGCCGCTTTTCTGGCGTACACGGCGGTGGTCACCGTCGTCCGCGCGAGAAGGACGACGCCGGGCCGGGAGTGAGGGAGCTTCGGTTTGTCGTTCGAGGCGCCGGGCCGGCCGTTATATCCCCGAGCCCCCCGCCGCCTCAGTCTGGGTAGGGACCAGGCGAAACTGGACTTCCGGAGGGCTTTGGTCGGCTTTTATCTCGTTGCGGCGGACGTATTCTTCGGGGAAGCTGAAGACCACGGGCCGGGTGATGAAATCGGTGGCCTGCCGGTCGGAATCGTTGATGTACAGGATCATGTGAAACGAGGCGGTGTCGTACGCCTGGTAGGCCAGCGGGGTGGCCTGGATCAGGACCGGGTTGCCGGTGGGGTCCTCGCGCAGCTCGACGCGGTATTTGCCCTGGAGGTTCTGGCTCATGCAGAAGCCCAGAGTGGCCGAGACGCTGTAGCCCTTGAGGACCTCCTGGGCCGGGGCCAGCTTGATCCGGACGGTCTGCAGGGCGTCCTTTCGCTGGCCGTCGGGCAGTTCGATGAAGGCGGTTTTCTCGACGGGCGTCTCCCGCGCCTGGCGGCGTTCTTCGGCGGTGAGCCGGACCCGGGCGACGAACATCCCCTCCGACGGGACCCGCACGTTGACGCGCTCCGGCTCGATAGTCTCGGCCCGGACCGGGTTGCCTTTCTCGTCGAAGGTCTCGACGGCCACGTCCGTGACGGCCAGCCTGCGGACCTGCACCGTCAGGGCCCGCGGCTCGCAGCTCTCGACCGTCAGGCCCAACTGGCGAATCTCGTCGCTTTGCTTGAGGAAGCTCAGCATCTCCAGCGTGCGCACGCCCTCCTCGGTCAGGCCCATCGGCTCGGGCGCGAGAAAGAGATCGAGGTCGAGCGTGCCCTTGTTCTTCATGCGTTCGACGTCGGCGACGCGCGAGGCGGGGCCCTTCAGGACCACAGTGTCCACGAGCAGAGACGAGCGCAGGGAGACGGACGAATCGTCCCGGTGCTCCTGGATCGAGACCCAGAGATTGGGGTCGTCGGGCCGGGCCACCGTGACGGTCACGACGTTGGTCAGCTCCAACCGCTCGTCCTGGGCAAGGTCCGCCCAGACCCAGATCAGGGCGGTGAGGAAAACCACTATCGATATCTTGCTGAATTTGATCTTCTTACTCATCTGTGTCTGCAAGCGGCGCCCTCGCGGGCGCGGGCCCCAGCGGCGCCTCGTGCGGCCGCCGGTATCGCGCGTCGTCAGGACGCGCCGTCACGCATGGCGCTTGAGCAGCCGTCCCACGAGCGGCACGTCTTCCGTCATAGCGCTGGCCAGGCAGGATCGCACTTCGGATTCGGTGACGTTGCGAACCAGCTTGCCTTCCTGGCTGATGGAGATTGCCCCGGTTTCTTCGCTGACGACCAGACAGGTCGCGTCGGAGCCAGCGGTAATGCCCAGGGCCGCGCGGTGGCGCGAGCCCAGCTCGACGCCGTCGATGCTGCCGGCCTCGGCCAGCGGCAACTGGACGCGGGCGGCGACGATGCGGTCCCCGCGAATGACGACGGCCATGTCATGCAGGGCCGCCCCGGGATAGAAAATACTCTTGAGCAGATCGGCCGTTACGCGGGCGTCCAGGCGGACCCCGGTTTCGATGAACTCGCCCAGCGCCACCTCGCGCTCGATCACGATGATGGCCCCGATCCGGCCGGCCGACAGTTGCGTCACGGCCGAGACCAGCTCCTCCACCGTGCGCGAAAGCTGGTGGGAAGAGCTCGTCCAGATGCGCGGCTGGCCGATCTGGATGAGCACGCGCCGAATCTCCGGCTGAAACGCCGCCACCGCCACGATCAAAACGGCGATCAGAAATCCTTTGTACAGATATTGAAGGCGATCGAAGGGAAGACGTTCGACTACCAGGTTGAGGATGAGGACGCCCGCCAGCAGGATGAAAATGACGCCGCGAAAAAGCCTCTCGCCGCGCGTGCCCTCCAGGAAATCGACGACCCACCAGATGACGAAACCGATCAGCAGCAACTCTACGAAAACGATCCACCAGTCATAGCGTGCAATTCGACTGAAATAGTCAAACAGTGCATCCACCTACGGCAAACCCTTCCCTGGATTCGGTTACACGAGACGCGGATGGCCGGCTACGGAACTTGCAGGTCCGTCAGCTTGCTGGGCTGGTCCAGTTGCAGAATCCGATCGACGTCAGACGTCATCGCCTGGCTGTTCAAACGCATGACGCGCCGGTGCCTTCTGTGCGACTCGGCAACCGTCTCACCCGGCTGTTGCCAGGAACAACCCGCGAAAAGGACCACCAGGCACAGCAACGCTGCAAGTGCAAAGACGCGCAAGGCAGAATTTCTCAGTTGCTCTGTCCTGTTTTCTATAGCCGCTACGCTTTTCATCGTTTTCCCTTTTTCAATGTGTACCAGAATCACCCTGCTCTTCTTGCGACACCTTCAGCGTGGCCCCTTGATGCATCCGTTGGCGCCATAGCGTAAAACCTTCCGTGACATGAACTTAATTATAGCACTGCCGTGCGGCGGTGTCAAGGGCGACGGGAAATTTCGCCGCGAGGGCCCCTCGAGGCCGGAAATCCGGCAAATCGGGGCAGTTACCGGGCGTGGGAGCCTTTCGAAGCAGGTATCGGATGGGCCGGCAAGGAACGGTTCTGCGCGGTGTTCGGCCTTGACGGGGAGCGGCTCTGTGATAGGATGACGGCATGATGAAACAGGCTCCGGGGAGAGACGGAGCCGCAGGATGGGGCCTGAAGTCAGTTTTGAGTTTTGAGTTTTGAGTTTTGGGTTCTGGGTTTTGAGTGCATCCCTGGCGTAAGTAACTCAAAACTCAAAACTACCAACTCAAAACTGAACAAGGAATGGAGGTGGACGAATGGACGAATTCGTGGAAGTCTACGCTGCCAGCGATATCACGTTTGCCTATCTGATGAAGGCCCGGCTGGAGGACGCCGGCATCCCCGTCCAGATCGCCAACGAGAACGTCTCGGCCGCCTACTGCATCGACGGCATGGTTCCCCGCGTCCTCGTTCCGGCCGAACGGCTCCAGGAGGCCCAGCAGGTCATCGCCGAAGTGCGGAAACCCTCTCAGGGCGAAGCGGACGATCTCGACGACGAGGCATGATCCTGCCGATTCCCCGCGCGGCCTTTCGTCTGCAACGACGTCCGGCCGCGATCTTGTTCGTGCGTGGTTCGTGAACGGATACTCTTGTGAAGGGGAGGACGACATGACGCTCTCGAAATGGCGGGTTCTTTCGGTTTTCGTCACGGTGTCGGTATGCGCCTTTGCAGCCGCTGCCGCCGAGCGGCCCGGGGCGGGCCCGGACAAGGACAAGATCGTCGTATACCGTGACACCTGGGGCGTTCCGCACATCTACGCTCCTACGGTCGAGGGAGGGCTCTACGCCATGGGCTGGGCCCAGGCGCAGGACCGGCCCGAGGAGATGCTGAAGAACTTCATGCGAGCGATGGGCCAGAGCGCGACGTTCGACGGTCCGGGGGCGGTCCAGTCCGACCTGGTCTCGCATCTCTGGGACCATTACGGCACGAGCAAGCGGAACTTCCTCAAGATTCGTCCGGACATACGGCGGCAGATACGGGCGTACGTGGAGGGCATCAACGATTTCTACGCGGCGCATCCGAAGGACGTGCCGGCGTGGTGGGGCGACCGGCCGGTGGATGAACACATGGTGGTCGCGTTCGGCCGGTTCTTTCTGTACGGCTGGTCGATCGGCCAAGTCTTCGACGACCTTCGCGCCGGCGGCATCGAGCCCGGCTTCGACGACGACGGACGCGGGTCCAACCAGTGGGCGGTCTCGCCCGGCCGCAGCGCCGAGGGAGCCGCCATTCTCTACATCGATCCGCATCTCTCCTGGTGGGGCGCGTCGCGGTTCTGGGAGTTTCGCATTCACGCCGGCGAAATCCACGGCAGCGGCTTCACGCTGCCGGGCAGTCCCTGGATCGGCCTGGGACACAACGCCGACGTGGCTTGGGCCATGACCACCGGCGGGCCCGACACGGCCGACGTGTACGAATTAACGCTCAAGGAAGATGATCCCAGCCAGTATCTCTACGACGGGAAGTGGCGGACGCTGGCGCGACGCGAGGTCGTTATCGAAATCAAGGGGGCCGGCTCGAAGAAGCTCACCCTCTGGTCTTCGCACCACGGTCCCATCGTGGCGATGCGCGGCGGCAAGGCCTACGCGGCCAGAATGTCGTATGCCGAGGAGGTCCGGGTCGGCGAAGCGTGGTACGAGTTCAACGTCGCCAAGGACTTTTCCGGGGCGATGCGAGCCTTGAGCCTGCGACAGCTCTTCCCGCAGAACGTCATGGTCGCCGACACTTCAGGCAACATCTACTACCAGCGGACCGGCCGCGTGCCGCGCCGACCGGCAGGGTACGACTGGTCGAAACCCGTGGACGGCTCCACGTCGGCGACGCGGTGGCAGGGGTTGCATCTCGCCGCCGAGCACGTGCAGGTGCTCAACCCGCCGCAAGGCTACATGCAGAACTGCAATATCCCGCCGGACGTGATGATGGTGGACAGCCCCTTCTCGCCGGACAAAACACTGTCGTATCTCTACGGGTCCTCGGGCGGCTACACGAATCAGCGCGGGGCCCGCGCGGTGCAGCTTCTGCACGCCGATTCGTCCGTGACAGTGGACGAGGCCCTGGCCTATGCCACCGACGTCCATCCCTACGGAGTCGAGCGCTGGCTGGAAGTGCTCAGGCGCGCAGACGCCGAGTTCGGACAGCTTCACCGGGACGATTCCGATTACGTCGCCGGCATCAAGGACATCCTGTCGTGGGACGGCGAGCTGCGACACGATTCGACGGCGGCGCTGAAGTACTATTACTGGCGCAAGCAGCTTGTGACGGACTACGGGGCCGAGGCCGTATCGTATGCGGCCGAGCGCATCGATTATCACCTGGCCGCTCTGGGCAAGCCCGCGCCGGAAATCGGTATCGGCGATCTGGAGCTGCAAGTCGGCGCCGATTCGTTCGCTTCGGCGATGGCCCGGCTCAAATCGGATCACGGCTCGCTCGACGCCACCTACGGCGATACATTCCGCGTCGGTCGGGACGACGTCTCCTGGCC
Source organism: uncultured Pirellulales bacterium (assembly GCA_964415045.1). Taxonomy (GTDB): domain Bacteria; phylum Planctomycetota; class Phycisphaerae; order Sedimentisphaerales; family Anaerobacaceae; genus CAYPZL01. The sequence goes on from CAYPZL010000010.1 coordinate 7,429, forward strand.
GTGCGGCGGAGGCGGCGATTACGGGCTGACGACCTTGCGCAACGTAGGCTATGGGCGCCAGCGCGACGACCACACGCGTTGGGGAAATCGCGGCCAGACCTCGACGCAGATCGTCGTGCTCAGCAAGCCCGTGCGAAGCTGGACGTACGTGCCCATCGGTCAGAGCGACCGCTCCGGCTCGAAGCATTATCGCGACCAGGCTCAAAAAGCGTTCAGCCCCCGAAAGCTCAAGCCCACATGGTGGCTGCCGCAGGACCTAGCCGGGCACATCGAGTCGCGCACGGTTCTCGAGCACACGCCGTGAATCGATGGCTCAAGAAGATGGGCTACCGCTTTGTGCTGCGCAAGTTCGCCTATCCCTCGCGGGTGCGCGCGGGCGGCAAGCTGGCGTTGGTGGCGGTAGTCGCCGCTTGCGCGGGAAGCCTCTGGTGGTACTTTCACCCGGCTTTCGAGCGCATCGACGGCATCGTCTACACGCAGCGTCATGGCCATGATCTGACCTTTGACGTGGTTCGTGCGGGAAAGAAGCACGGCTGGCTCACGATGTCTGGGACATCCGCACGTTCGCGGACTGGTTCGACCGGCACCTGCAACCGCAGCGCAGGTAAGCCAGGTCGAGGTATCGCTCTTTACTGGTGAATGCGGTTCCAAGGAGATGTTTGCGTATGGGTATGAAGACTTCTTTCGCGGCGGCATGTCTGCTTGTCGCCTGTTCGATGGTCTCGGCCGAGTCGATCTCTGTGTACATTGGGACGTACACCGGAGGCCGGAATGCCGGCAAAGGGATTTACCGCAGCGCGCTCGACCTGAAGACGGGCGCGCTCAGCGACCCGGTCCTGGCGGCCGAGGCGAGGAATCCGTCCTTCCTCGAGATTCATCCCACGGGGAAGTTCTTGTACGCCGTCAGCGAATCGGGCGGCGCCGGAAGCGTCAGCGCCTACAGGATCGAAAGCGGCACGGGAGACCTCACGCTTCTGAACCAGCGGCCCTCGGGCGGGTCCGGCCCGTGTCACGTGAGCGTCGATCACGCGGGAAGGAACGTGCTCGTCGCCAATTACGGCAGCGGCAGCGCCTCCGTGATTCCCATCCGGCCCGACGGCCGACTGGCCGAGCCGACCGGCTTCGTGCAGCACGAGGGCTCCAGTGTGAACGCGAAACGGCAAAAGGGCCCGCACGCCCATTCGATCAACGCCAGCCCGGACGACCGCTTCGCATTCGTCGCCGATCTCGGGATCGACAAGATCATGATCTACAGGCTGGACGTCGAAAAGGGCACGATCGTCGCCAACGATCCTGCGTGCGCGAAGGTTGCGCCCGGCGCGGGGCCCCGACACTTCGCCTTTCATCCGAACGGCAAGTACGCATATCTGATCAACGAGCTTCACTGCACGATGACCGCCTTCGCCTACAACTCGGCTTCGGGCGCGCTGACGGAGATGCAGACCCTCACAACGCTTCCGGAAGGATTCGACGGGTCCAATACGTGTGCCGAGGTGCGCGTGCACCCGGGCGGCGAATTTCTCTACGGCTCCAACCGGGGACACGACAGCATCGTGGTCTACCGCATCGACGCCGACAGAGGGACGTTGACCTTCGTAGAGCACGAGAGAGCCGGCATCAAGACGCCGCGCAATTTCAACATCGACCCGACCGGGACGTTTTGCCTCGTGGCCAACCAGGGCGGCGACAGCGTGGTTGTCTTTCGGATCGACCCCAGGACCGGCGCGCTGACGCCGACGGGATACAAGATCTCCGTCTCCAGGCCCGTCTGCATCCGCTTCGCAGCGAGGCCGTGACGTTCCGGGGCGAAGAACAATTTGCGTCATTGAATTCAGGAGTTGCACATGAAGACCGTAAAGAACCGCGCCGCACTTCTGCTTGTCGTTCTCTTCTGTTTGCCCCGGATCGTCCAGGCGGCTGACGACGCAGCGCTTTGGCCCAGTGACGCGCTGACCAAGGTGCTGCGCTCTGATACGTGCCCGGTTGGCACCGAACCGGCGCTTTCGATCAGCGGCGCCCGCGGTGAGATTGTCAGCGCGCAGGCCGTCTTTCGGCCCCGGCGCGACGTGGAGGCTGCCTCCGCGCGCCTTACCGACCTGCGTGCCGCGCAAGGAGACGCGATCATCCCCGCCTCGGCCGCCAGACTCTGGTGGGTGCGATACATCGACATCGACCGCAACACCGCCGGCATCCCGGACGACGAACTGGCGGTCAAAGCGCCGGCCAGTGTCCCCGATCCATTCTGGGAAGCCGCCGAGATTCCCTTGCAGGCCGACCGGGTCCAGCCGATCTGGATCGAGCTGCGCGTTCCCGGGGATGCCGGGTCGGGCGACTATCACGGGACACTGACGGTGCGCGCGGGGGCCGACTCATTTGCCTTGCCGGTGCGGCTGCACGTCTGGGACTTCGAGGTCCCCCGCGAGCGGCACCTGTCGGTCATCAACTGGTGGAGCTTCCCGGGACTCGGCTTCAAGGACGTCAAATCCTACAGCCCCGAATACTGGGATCTGCTCGGGCGGTTCTGCGTCTTTTTGGTCGAGCACCGCCAGACGGACGTCTCGACCTCGCTCGGCCTGATTCAGGAAACGAGCGAGGACGAGCAGAGCTACACGTATGACACCAGCCGCCTGGAGAAATACGCCGAGACGGCTTTTGCCGCGGGCATTCGGCAGATTCATCTTCATTCGGTGGGCCGGCGGACGGCGAACATTACAGACCCGAGCAGCCGGATTGTACCCAACGAGTCGAGCCTGCGCCGCCTGGCCGCGTGGGAAAAGGTCATCCAACACCGCAATTGGCGCGACCGCTTCCTGGTCAGCATTTCGGACGAGCCTTTCATTCACCACGAGGAGACCTACGCGGCCATGGTCGACCGCGTGCACGAGATCGCGCCGAGCGTCCGCTGTATCGAGGCGGTGGAGACCGAGTACTTGGGCGCGCTGGACGTGTACGTTCCCAAGCTCAGCCACCTCAACCTGTGGTACCCGCGCTTCCGAGACGCCCAGCGCGAGGGCGCCGAGCTGTGGTTCTATACCTGCTGCCATCCGGTCGGGCGCTACCCGAACCGCTTCCTGGATCAGTCGCCCCTGAAGGTCCGCGTGCTGCACTGGATCAATTACCTCTACGACCTGGACGGTTATCTCCACTGGGGCCTGAATCACTTCGCCGGAGACGATCCCTACAGCCAGGAGGGAATCAGCCGGGGTTTGCCGCTCGGCGACCGCGCGATCGCATACCCGGGCGCCGAGGGCCTGATCGGTTCACTGCGCTTCAGCGCCATGCGCGACGGCCTGCAGGACTACGAGTATCTCTGGGTGCTGGAGAACGAGCTGTCCCGGATCAAGGAAAGGGTGGGCAAGGACGCGTTCTGGCTCGATCCGCGTCAGAGGCCGCTGGAGCTCTGCCGCCGGGTCGTGTGGTCGTTCCATGAGTACACGCGCGACGCCGGCGCCATGCTGGACACGCGCGCCGCCGTCGCCCGTGAGATCGAAGCGCTGCGCAGCGAGCCTCTTCTGATCGTGCAGACGTCACCGCCGGAGGGAACGATTGTGCCGGCCGGCCCGCGCAACATCGGCGTTCGCGGCCTGGCGCCGCCCGGGGCAAAGGTCACGCTCAACGGCCGGCCCGTGCAGAACATCCGCCCCAGCGGCTACTTCCTCCAGGCGCATTTCATGTCCGAAAGCAATCCCGTGATTGAGATCACGGTCGAACACAATGGCAAAAAACGTACTGCGAAGCGCACGTTCCGACTGACCGATTAGCCTGGCCGGGGAGGCAGCCCCACTCCCGGCAAGGTCTTTACGCTGACATCTTATGCGAATTATGATTGCTCTTTGCGCAGGTTGTCATCCTGAACGAAGCGCAGCGGAGTGAAGGATCTGGGCTGCGTACGAGGGAAACTCCTCATGCTCAGGCCAGATCCTTCGCCTGCGGCTCAGGGTGACACAGTCCTATTGCGTAAGGATTTTTCCGAATCCGTGTTTTTAGGAGGCACGTCATGAAAGCGAACTGGTCCAAACGAGCTCTCTGGTGCGGCGTCCTGCTGGCAGCTTCGATCGTCCCGCGTGTGGTTGCCGAAACGCTGTATAACGGTATCGAGCTGCCCGAACCGTGGCCCCCGAGAATCGCCAAATTGACGAGGGAGCCGATGCCGGTGCCCTATCTGGAGAACCGTCCTGCGGTTGTTCCCATCGACGTAGGGCGGCAGTTGTTCGTCGACGATTTTCTCATCGAGCAAACCACGCTGAAACGCACGTACCACAGACCCCGTTACCATCCCGACAACCCGATCCTCAAGCCCGACAAACCGTGGGAGCGTGGTGACAGCGCCCTGGCGGCGGCGCCCTTCAGCGACGGCGTCTTCTACGATCCGAAGGACAAGCTGTTCAAGATGTGGTACATGGGCGGCTACATCGCCAGCACCTGCCTGGCAACCAGCCGGGACGGAATCCACTGGGACAAACCGTCGTTCGACGTCCGCCCGGGAACCAACGAAACCCTCAGCCACCGGCAGGGAGACCCCGCCAGCGGCGGACGATACCGCGATTCGAGCACCGTCTGGCTCGACTGGGACGACCCGGACCCGCAGCGGCGCTTCAAGATGTTCACCACCACCGCCATCCCACGCCGGTGGAGTCTGGCGCTGCGCTGTTCGGCCGACGGCGTCCATTGGTCGCAGCCCCGCGCCGTCAGCGGGACCCGGATCGGCGACCGAACGACGGTGCACTACAATCCGTTCCGCAAGAAATGGGTCTTCGGCCTGCGCATCAGCCAGGCCGGCGTCGGCCGGGCCCGCGCGTATTTCGAGCATTCCGACGCCGTGGCCGGGACCGAAGAGCTGGCTGACAAGGCGGTTCCCTGGATAAACGCCGACCGCCTCGACCCGCATCATCCCGACCCGAAGTACAGCAACATCGAGCCTCAGCTCTACAACCACGACGCCGTGGCCTACGAGAGCCTCATGCTCGGGTTGTTTTCCATCTGGCAGGGCCCGCCCAACAGCGAATGCGCGAAACTCAAGATCCAGAAACGCAACGAGGTGCTGGTGGGCTTCAGCCGCGACGGGTTCCACTGGCATCGCCCGGACCGGAGGCGCTTCCTGACCGTCAATCCCACCGAAGGGGCCTGGAACTGGGGCAACGTGCAGAGCGCGGGCGGCTGTTGTCTCATCGTGAAAGACAAGCTCTACTTCTACGTCAGCGGTCGCGGACTGGGAGACCGTTTCTGGGACGGCAACTGCAACACGGGTCTGGCGACGATGCGGCGCGACGGATTCGCATCCATGGACGCCGGCGGCGAGGCAGGGACGCTCACCACCCGCCCCGTGACATTCCGAGGCAAGTATCTCTTCGTCAACGCCGATGTCCCCGACGGCGAACTACGTGCCGAAGTGCTCGACCGGACCGGCAACGTGGTGGAGCCCTATACGAAGGCGAACTGTAGAACTCTGCGCGGCGATACGACTCTCGCGCGAATCCGGTGGAACGGCGCGGACGATCTCTCGGCCCTGTCCGGCCGGGCGGTGCGGTTCCGCTTCCACCTGGCCAACGGCAGTCTCTACTCCTTCTGGGTCAGCCCCGAGACCTCCGGCGCCAGCTACGGCTTCGTCGCCGCCGGAGGACCGGGCTTCACAGGCTCCCGGGACACCGTGGGCGAGGCGGCCTATGCATACTGAGGCGCCGGACAACAGAGCGATCGCGAGGGCAGCCGGGGGTCAATCGTCCCCGGACGTGGGCATTCGCTGGGACGCGTGTTCGGTCGTAACGAGGCCGGCGGGCGCGTTGCGGCGGTACACAATCCTTCCGCCCACAATCGTGTAGTCCACCCGGGCCGACATGATCCGCTCCGGTGGCGCCGTCACCAAGTCCGTGTCGAACATCACGACGTCGCCGAGATAGCCGACCCGGATCATGCCTTTGCGATCTTCCATGAACTCGGCGCGGGCCGAACCGAGCGTGTAGAGCTCGACGGCCTTCTCCATACGGAGTTTCTGATCGGGAAACCATCCGTCGCCGGCTTCGCCGAGCCGGTCCTTGCGCGTGACGGCGGCGTACAGATCTTCCAGCGGGTCGATCGGTTCGGCATCATCAGGAGCTTCTCCTTACAGCCGCAGTTTCGCAGATGTCCGTTCGCCAAAGCTGCCACGCCGGACAGTACGCAAAGGCGATTCTATAACGCCCCGGAGCGACCTTCAAACTCAATTTCCGCCGGGTGTACGAGAGATTCCGCCCTTTCTGCCGAAGCGTGTCTCTGGTAGAATGGCCGCACGTGCGCGAACGGCACCGCGTTCTCTTCGGTAATTCTATACCTTTTTCAGGCGTTGGGAGGTGGACATGAGTGTGGACGAATGTCACGCGAACGCAACCGGACGCAGGGAGTTTCTCTCGCGGCTTTCCCTGGCCGTCACCGGCTCGGCCCTGGCCGTGGGCAAGACGTCCCGGGCGACGGAGACTCCGCCGGCGCCCCTGCTGCCGACGATTCGGCTCGGAGACCACCGCGTCACCCGCCTGATCGCCGGCTCGAACCCCGTCAGCGGATACTCCTACATGGGTCCCATCCTCGACCGGCACATGCGCGAGTACTTCACGCCCGCACAGACGGTCGAGTTTCTGTGGAGCTGCGAGCGCGCGGGGATCAACACGCACCAGTTCAGCGACCCGGAGAAGATGGCCGGCGTCTTTCGCACGCTGCGCCGGCGCGGCTCGAAGATGAAGTTCATCGGCCTCCACGCCGGCGGATCGGGACGCGCTCCCGTCGAGAAGGTGGTCCGGGACACGCAGCCCATCGCCATCGTCCATCACGGCGGCGTGACCGACCGATTGTTTCGGGAAGGCAAGAGCCGGGAGGTCCGCGATTTCGTGAAGCGCGTGCGCGACGCCGGGGTGTTGGCCGGCGTCTCGGCCCACAATCCCGCCTGCATCCGGCGCATCGCCGACGAGGGATGGCCGGTCGATTTCTTCATGACGTGTTTCTACTACCTCACGAGATCGCAGGAGGAGATGGACAAGATGCCTCCGGTCGTGACGTTGCAGATCGGCTATCCGTTCTTTGCCGGCGATCCGGCGGCGATGACCGAGGTCGTTCGACAGGTGGACCAGCCGTGCCTGGGCTTCAAGATTCTCGCCGCCGGCCGCAAGTGCCACAAGAAACAGCTCGTGAAGGAGGCGTTCCAGTTCGCCTTCGAACACATCAAGCCGACCGACGCGGTGATCGTCGGCATGTATCCCCGCTTTGAGGATCAAATCCAGGAGAACGCCCAATACACGCGCCAGTTTGCAAAGCCGCCGAAAGCGTAGGGCCAATTTGATGGGAGGACCATGCAATGAACGGAAGATCTGTCACAGTCCAATGGGTTGCCGGCGTTTTGTCGGCAGTTGCCGTTATGTGTTTGCTCGGCGTTGCGTCGGGCCAGGCGGCTGAAGGGACAACCGTCGCCGCGCCGCACGTTCTGGCTGCGGCGCTTGGTCCCGTGCCCAAGCCCGCGCCCGCGCCGGAAGCCGCCAACGGCAAGCTGCGCATCATCTGCTTCGGCGCGCATCCGGATGACAACGAATTCCGCGCCGGCGGCGTGGCGGCGCTGTGGGCCGCCCAGGGCCATCACGTCAAGTTCGTCTCCTGCACCAACGGCGACATCGGCCACTGGGGCATGGCCGGTGGGCCCCTGGCCCAGCGCCGCACCGCCGAGGTGCAGCGCTGCGCCGAGATCTTCGGCATCGAAACACAGGTGCTCGACATCCACGACGGAGAGATCATGCCAACGCTGGAGAACCGCATGACCATCGTGCGCTTGATCCGCCAGTGGGGCGCCGACGTGGTGATGTGTCACCGCCCGAACGACTATCATCCCGACCACCGCAACGTCGCCCTGCTCATCCGGGACGCCGGCTACATGGTCACGGTGCCGTTCTTCTGTCCCGAGACGCCGTATCTCAGGCGCAACCCGGTTTTCCTGTACTACCAGGACCGGTTCCAGAAACCGTACCCGTTCACGGCCGACATTGTGGTGAGCATCGATGAGGTGATCGAGAAGAAGCTGGACGCGGCTCTGGCGCTGGCCTCGCAGACGCTGGAAGGCGGGTGCGGCGGGTCGGAGAAACTGTATCCAAAAGACGATGCCGCCGCCCGCCGGGCCCGGGAAAAACAGGTCCGTCGGAGCTTCGACGGTCGCTTCGCCGGAACGGCCAACCGCTTCCGAAAGCAGCTCATCGACTGGTACGGCCAGGAAAAAGGCGGCAAGATCAAATACGCCGAAGCGTTCGAGATCGGCGAATACGGACGCCGCCCCTCGAAGCAGGAAATCAAAAAGCTCTTCCCGTTCTACGACTGAGAACCCCGGACGCTGCGGACACGAGTTCATCCATTCGCACAGAAGGGGCCAAGTGATGAAAGACGCCACTCGTCTATTGTCCAGCGTCGTCGCGACGGTGGCGTTTCTTCATCCATCTCCGGCGCCGGCGAGACAAGAGGCAGCGTTTCCCGAATTCAAAGCGCATCTGGTGGCCCAGTTGCCCGGCGGGTACAAGGTCGCCGCCGTTGACATCAATCGGGACGGGCGTGCCGACATCGTGGGCCTAGCGACGAATCCTTCCTGCCTTGCCTGGTACGAGAATCCCGGTTGGAAGAAGCACGTTCTCGACGTGACCGGCGATTGCCGGGATGAGATCGTCGTGTGGGACCCCTTCGAGCTTTGGGTCTATACCCAGCACGACAGCCCCAGGAAAGGGCGACTCTACAAGCCCGCCCGAAGTCCGCTGTACAACTACTCGAACTACCAAACCACCGTGTCTCTGCCCGCCTGGTCGGCGAAGCCGTAGAGACCGTTATCGGCAACCAGTCTGGCTCGCGCGGAAGAACAGCCGCTTCACGCTTCGCGCTTCACGAGGGGAAAGATATAGGGCTCCATCATTTTGCGGATGGTGAGGAAATCGTGCTGGTGCAGGCACTGGCGAATGACGTCGCGGTCGACCTGGTCGAGCCATTTCCAGACCTGCTCGGTGAACCGGACGTTCAGGGCGAAGATCTCACCGGCGTCCTGGCGAAAGGGCGCGACGTCGGCGGTGATCCAGCCGTCGTAGTCCAGCTCCTTGAGGTAGAAGAGGAACTCGGCGAATTCCCAGACGTTGCAGGCACCGGCGATGAGGTCCCAATCCAGCTTGCCGTTGTTGTCGTTGGTGTGGACGTAGAACGGCAGCCCGGCCGCGGCCACCTGCATCAGCGAATCGGCCGGAGGCTCGCCGCCGAAGGTGGAATGGCCGATGTCGATGGTCACTCCCAGGCCCTCCGTGCCGGCCGCCTGGCAGAGGAGAATCGTTCGAGCCGCCGACGAGAGCAGGTTGTGCACCCGCGTCTCGAACGGCTTGTACTCTAAGTGCAGCGTGATCTCGGGGCGGTACGAGGCCGCCTCGCGCACGACCTCCACCATCCTCTCCCAGGCACTGGCGTAGTGCACGTGAAAGGGATAGTCGTAGCCGTCGCTGAGGGGACAGCAGGTCACGCGCTCGGCGTCGAGCGCCGCCGCGGCGTCCTTGGCACGCTTGAGGTACTCCACAGCCCTCGCGCGCACCGCCGCATCGGGCGACGTAATCGACCCCTTCACGAACTCGGGGTCGGACTTGACGTTCACGTTGACCGCCGAGACGGCCAGCCCCAGCTTCACCAGCGTGGCTTTGACGTTGTCCACATCCCCAAGCTCGTGCGGGTATACGATTTCCACGCCTTGAACTCCCGGGATGCGCGCGATGTGCTCCAGCTTCGAGACCACGCTGAGATCCTCGCCGTACTCGCAGAAACGATCGCGTAGTCGCCCGAAAAAGGGACAAATAACGGCCTGCTTCATGGGTCACTCCGACAAGAAAAACCCGTCCCGGACCGGCGCCCGTCTCGTCCGGATCGGCCGGGCGCATGAGCCCTGATAGGACACGACTTACCCGAAAACGATTGACCAGGCAAGCGCAAAGCGGTTCTGCGCGAGGCGCATCTCGCGTCAAGCCTCGCTTCACGCTCGTTCCGGACTGCGGTTTTGGGCTGCTTTTGACAGGTAGGGCGTGTAACATGGAGCACCCGGGCGCAATTGATATGACGGTGATGGTTGGTGCTATGGCAAAACCTGTTGATCAAAGGGCTTACGACGATCTGGTAGTGGCGGCCAAGAGCCATGCCCGGGCGTTGGGGCAGCTTTACGAGTTGTACTATGAGCGAATCTTCCGGTTTTGCGTGCACCGGCTGTTCAACAAGGCCACGGCTGAGGACATCACCTCGTCGGTGTTCCTGACGGTCGCCCGGAGCATGCGGACGTTCAAGGGCAGCACCGAGCAGGACTTTCGCAGTTGGATCTATGCCATCGCGGCCAATCAGGCCAACGCCTATATCCGCAAGACGAGGCGGCGGCAGCGGCTGATGGAAAACGTGGTGGCCCAGCGAAGGGCCGCTCAGCCGGACGGCGATGAGTGGTCGCAGTTGGACTGGCCCACGTTGTACACGGCCATCGGGCGGCTCAAGCCCGAGCACCAGACGATTGTGACGCTGCGGTTCTTTGAAAGCATGGACTACGAAGAGATCGGCCGGATCGTCGAGGCACGACCGGCTACGGTTCGAGTCACGCTGCACCGGATCCTGCGCAGGCTCAGGGAAGCTCTGCAAGGCGATCTGGGTGGAGATGAGTAGATGATCGAAAACGAACGAGCTTTTGAAAAAGTCGTTGCCGGCCTGCACATCGACGCCAAGCCGGACCCGGCCCACAAGCAGCGCCTGCGCCGGCAGATGCTGCAAACCTTCGCCGACGCTGCGAGGCCGGCGCGAATGACAGCAAAGCGTCCGAGACCGCAGAGAATCCCGTTGCTGCGCCGCTCACTGGCGAAGCTGGCGGTGGCCGCGGTGGTGGTCGTCGGCGCCGGCATCGGACTCTGGAAGGCGTTCGGGCCCGGACGGGGCCCCGCCACGGCCGAGCAGATCTGCCAGGCCACGCGGAAGATGCCCTGGCTGCATGCGGTGGCCACCCACTACGACAAAGGCGACGTCCACAACGAAGAGCACTGGTACGACTTCGCCTCCGAAAAGGCATACGTCCTCCGCGCCGACGGCACGGTGCTGGGCTGGGACAGCGGCGCCGATAAGAAGCAATTCATGTACAGTCCCTGGGTCAAGAGGCTGGCGATTACGGAGCTTTCGCCCGACGGTGTCTTCGGAGCGGCCTCGGCCTACACGATCGTGGACGCCTTTGCGGTCTTCGCGGCGCAGGACGATGTGACGGTTCGGCAATGGGACGACCGCTACGAGGGCGAGACGGTGCGGGCGTATGAAATCGAGAGGCCCGCGCGGGGCGGCCGGGCCGCGACCGCGCTGCGGATCAAAATGATGGCCGATCCCGAGACAAATCGGATCGTGGCAGCCGACGTCGAGCATTGCGATCCGTCGGGTGTCGCGCTGGCCCGGGAAGAATGGGTCATGAGCTATCCGCCGTCCGGGCCGCGGAGCGTCTACGACCTCGGCGTGCCCCGGTCGATCCGCGTCCTCGACATGCGGATGGGCTACATCGGCACCCCGGGAGATTCGCCGACGCCGGTCCCCACGCCCGGCGAACCGGCCCGCGACAGACTGACGCCCCTGAAGATCGATCTTCCCAAACCCACGTTTCGGGGAACGCCTGAGAACAACCGCGTGCCGAACCTGCAGAAACCCCGGCGGGGACCGCGCCCGCCGTTTCTCGTGCCGCCGGGAACGACCAACGTGGCGCGGGGCAAGCCCGTTTCCGCCAGCGACCGGGATCCCGTGGTCGGACGTCTGGATATGATCACCGACGGTGACAAGGAAGCAGCCGACGGCAGCTTCGTCGAGCTGGGCCCATTCCTGCAACATGTGACTATCGATTTGCGCGGCCGGTACGAGATCTACGCCATCGTCGTGTGGCATTACCACCAGCAGCCGCGCGTCTACTTCGACGTGGTCGTTCAGGTCTCGAACGATTCGCGCTTCCGCCGGGGTGTCACGACCGTCTTCAACAACGACATCGACGACTCCGCCGGCCTGGGCAAGGGCGACGATCTGCACTATACCGAAACCTACGAGGGCAAGCTGATCCATACCCGGGGCATCCAGGCCCGCTACGTCCGCCTCTACAGCAACGGCAACACAAGCGACAACCAGAACCACTACATCGAGGTCGAAGTCTACGGCCGCCCGGCACGGTAGCCCGAACATGGCCCGCACGCGGCACCGGCACGGGATCGAATTCATACCAACCGACTTTGGGGGAACAGAACCATGGCACGGGGAAAGTATGCGCGCCGAAACGCATTCGCGACGGTAGTGGTTCTCGCGACATTGTGCGGGCGAGACCCGGCAGCGATGTCGAACGGCACCGCTTCCGATCCGGAAGTGACACTGCGTGCGGCCAATGTGGAGTTCGTGTTCGTCCGCGTCCCGGCGGGACGATTCCTCATGGGCTCGGACACCGGCGACGGCGACGAACGGCCCGCGCATGAAGTCGTCCTTCCGCGCGACTTCCACGTCATGCGCACGGAAGTGACGGTGCGACAATTCGCCGCGTTCGTGGAAGCGACGGGATACCAGACCGATGCCGAACGAGGCAACTGGGCCTGGCTGTGTCCGGCGGCCGACCTGGCGGGACCGGACCGGGGGCTCAACTGGCGCACGCCCGGCCTCGAACAAAGCGAGAATCACCCGGCGGTCGTGCTGACCCGAAACGACGCCATGGCCTTCTGCCGCTGGCTCGGGGCGCAAACCGGGCGGTCCGTACGCCTGCCGACGGAAGCCGAGTGGGAATACGCCGCCCGTGCCGGCGACGATGCCGACGCCGCGACAAATCTCGACGAAGGCGCCTGGCACGACGCCAACGCCGAAGGACGGACACATCCCGTCGCAAAGAAACGCCCCAACGCCTGGGGCCTCTACGACATGCAGGGCAACGCCTGGGAATGGTGCCTGGACGTGTGGCACCCGACCTATGAGGGCGCCCCCGCCGACGGCGGCGCGCGCCGGAGCGACCCGGACATACCTGAGGTGGGTTGGCGCTACGTCCTGCGAGGCGGCTGCTGGGCCAGTCCTTCCCCGCAGGTGCGCCCGACGTATCGCTACCGGGGCACGGACAATTTCCGCAATTGCGGCACCGGGTTTCGCGCGGTTCTGGACCCGGACGATCGTGGCGAAAGGTTCCCCGCGCGGACCGTCTCTTCCGCCGTTCGGTCGAGCCACACAGGCGGGGAACCAGGCCTTTCCGCCCGCAGCGCGGCGCGGCAGGATGGCACGACGCTTTCGGCCGGTGCCCTGGAGTTCGACCTGGTACGCGTAAGAGCCGGCCGTTTCGTCATGGGCTCCGACGTCCACGGCGAGGAAGAGCCCATGCACGAGGTGACCATCGGCTATGATTTCGAGATCGGCCGCACCGAGGTCACGCGTGGGCAGTTTCGCGCGTTCATTGAAGCCACCGGCTATATCACCGAGGCCGAGAAAGAAGGCTGGGGCTGGACCCGTTCCGACTGGCGCGACTGGCACCCCGAGTTGGACATCAGTTGGCGCAACCCCGGTTTTTCGCAAGCCGACGACCATCCCGCCACCTGCGTGAGCTGGTACGACGCGATGGCCTTCTGCCGCTGGCTGTCGCAGGAGACGGGCCAGGCCATTCGCCTGCCCAGCGGGGCCGAATGGGAATATGCCTGTCGCGCCGGAACCACCGGCCACTACGCCGGCGACGTCACCGCCATGGGCTGGTACCGCTACAACTCAGGCCAGCGCACCCACCCCGTCGCACAAAAACAGCCCAACGCCTGGGGCCTCTACGACATGCACGGGAACGTCTGGGAATGGTGCCGCGACATGTGGCATTACGGCTACGACGGCGCCCCGACCGACGGCAGCGCCTGGGTCGAAGCGGGCTTTTTCATCCCGCTCATGCGCGGCGGCTCGTTTACCAATCCCGCCTGGTGGCTGCGCTCAGCCAACCACATGCGAAACGATCCCGGCTGCCGGCACAGCTACAACCAGGGCTTCCGCATCGTCCGCGACCTGCGAACCACCAAAGCCCGGCCCGTGCTAACAGCAGCCGAATTCGACGCCGCGCTCGTACCGGTCGTAACAGAACTGCCGCAAAAACAGTTCCTCGGGACGCTGAAGGACATTCGCGCGCCGCGTATCAAGCCCGTCCAGAAAGAGCCGGGACCGCCGTTCCTGGCGCCGCCCGGGACCAGGAACGTGGCGCTGGGCAAACCCGTCTCGTCCAGCGATGCCGAGCCGGTCATCGGCGAGCTGGAGATGATCACCGACGGCGACAAGGAGGCGGGCGACGGCAGCTTCGTCGAGCTCGGGCCCCTCCTGCAACAGGTCACGATCGACCTGCAAGACAACTACGAAATCTACGCCGTGCACCTGTGGCATTATCACCAGGAGCCGCGCGTGTATTTCGACGTGATTGTCCAGGTCTCAAGTGATCCCGATTTCGGCGCCGGTGCGAGGACCATCTTCAACAATGACATGGACGATTCCGCCGGCCTCGGCACGGGCACGGACATGCATTACGTCGATACCCACTTCGGCGAGCTGTTCGATGCCAAAGGCATTCGTGGGCGATACGTCCGCCTCTACAGCAGCGGCAGCACGGCCGACGACCTCAACCACTACATCGAAGTCGAAGTCTACGGCCGGCCCCTGCCGCGCGGCTCCGAACAGAGCAAGTGACGGCCTCCAGCAGCGCATCACCCGCGGATCCGAACCGAATTTGCGTTTGATCGCCTCACTGGAGATTTGTCTAATATTCCCGATAGCGCGCGAAATACGGTGATTTTGTGCGCCCATTTTGTGCGTCCGGGGAGACTTGTGGGTGGTTTCACGAACAGGCCTGTTTCTTTGACGGAACCGAATGACTGAGCCGAGCGACGAGATCCTGGTCCGGCGGGCCTTGCAGGGCGATACGGCTTGCCTCGCGACGTTGTGCCGGCGGTACTATCCGGCGCTCGTGGCCATCGGTCACGCCATCGCCGGTGACGAGCACCTGGCCGAAGACGCGGCGCAGGAGGCGGTCGCCGAGGCGTGTCGCCGGCTGCGGACGCTCCGCAACCCGCAACGGTTCGGCTCGTGGCTCGGCGCGATCTGTCGCAACATCGCCAGGGACATGCTCACCGAGCGAAACCGATCCCGCCGGACGGCCGAGGGCCGTGCGGCGCCCGATCCGCAAGACGACGGCGATGAAAAGGCGGCCCTGACGCGGGCGGTGCGCGCGCTGCCCGATCATCTCCGCCAAGTCGTGTTTCTGCGGTATTACAACGAGATGACCTACGATCAGATGTCGAGCGTGCTGGGCCTGTCGCCCCAGGCGATCAACGGCAGGCTGCGCCGGGCCAAAAAGAAAATCCTTCGCACGATGAAAGCCAACGGCTTCGGGGATAGCGACCTATGAAACGCAGAGAGAATGACAACCAGGTCGACGAGATGCTCGCTAGGCATTTGCAGCGCGAGCCCGCCCGGTTCGATTATGAAAGCTGGGCCGAGAAGTTCCCCGACGAAGCCCGGCTCGCGGCGACCGGTTTCCCCGCAGCACAATCACAACCGAGAATCTCATTCGCACAGATAGGGAGGTACATCATGACCAGTCGATACACAAAATACGTCACCGCCGTAGCGGTTCTGCTCGTGGCTCTGTCCTTCCTCTTTCCCGGCGGCAACGGCATTGTCCCTGAGAGCATTGCCTGGGCCGACGTGCAGAAGGCCCTCGCCGAGCAAGAGCAAGTCCGCATAACAGGCACCCGCAATTGCTTCTTTGGAGACGACGATACGCCCACGTACAAGCTCGGCGTGGAGAAGCTCTTTTCCCTTTCGTACGGCTACGCCGATCGCACCTTCACCGAAGACGGCAAGCTCATCATTGAGTTCACCTACCATCTGCCCAGCGATACCGTGACTGTCGTGTTCCCGACCGTTAAGAAGTACTATCGCATGGAGGTTTCCTCGGCGTATCGTGACCAGGCCGGCCAGGTCACGCCGGAAGACTACTTTGAGTGGCTCTTTGAGTGGTTCTGGACCTCCGGTGACTACCGCCAGATCGGCCCGCGGAACGTGCAGGGCATCGAGGCGATTGGATTCGAAGCCACTGACGTTCACGACCGTTTTCTCAAAGGTCTCGGCATCAACCCGAAGATCGCGAATTTCTTCTTCTCCGCCCAATCGCTGAGCGTCCGCATGTGGGTCGATCCGAAAAAGCGGCTGCCGATTCAAATCGAGGGCGAAGGCCGGATCAATCCCTGCCTCATCACGGGCTACAGAAAAATGAAACTCCGCGAGATCAACGATTGCTGGGAATTCGGAGCGATTCTCGACGAAAGCCGGTTCCAGCCCCAGATCCCCGAGGACTACGAGCAACTCGGCCTCCCCGAGACCGCAACTTAGAGATCCTCTTCCCCGGTGACCAAACGCGGCTGGTACTCGGCATGTTTCCACTTCTGGAGCGCCGGTGAATCTTCCGCCCATCCGCCTCGCCAAGTACGTTTCTTCATGTCCGGCGCCTGATAGACAAAACGCAGATCATATTGCCTGTATATCGTGGGCATCAGGTTGTTAAAATGGAGAGGACTGTCTGTCGGGGGGAACCCCTCAAAAACACTGCCCAACGATTTCTCGTTCCCTTCGATGAGAGTAAGCGCGACAGCTTCGTATTTGGACACTTCATTGCGCAAACCCGATCTGTTGGTCAACCCGGAAAGTGCCAAATGATAACGCATGACAGCTTGATGAGGCTTGCCGTCTTCAAGCACTGCGATGTCATTTGACCTCACCATTCCGTCGGGCGACTGAAGGGGTTTCGGTGCATTGCGCGGAACAGGGCCACGCCGATTTGCACGTATGACAGCCCAGTACGCATAGACGAGCGACGGATACGTCATATGCAGATTCGTGCAATCGCCGCCTGCTTCCTCGAGTCGATTCGTAAGATTTCGCAGCGCATTGAGCGTTCCCTTCATCGATACGGCGATGACCGGCCCGATGTCTTTTTTCGTAATAACAACATCGACTTGCTTTGTCTTCAGGCCACCGAGTATCGTCTGTTCGCCAGACCCGCCTGACTCCGGGGCAAACTGAATGGTGCGTTTCCGATGCGATCCTGTCCCCGTCTCCTGGACTTCAAAGGGAGGCCTTGGCGTGATCTCGTCGGGATGAAATCCTCCCTCGAGACACAGCCGACACGCGATGTACCAGTGGAGAGGCTTGATATGTCTCTGGCTTGTTGTTCCATGCGTCGCAAGCGCAAATTCGCGCAAAGCCTCTTGGAGATCGATCCATTGGCACGCTTCCGGCTGCTTAGGCATAATGACGCCACCTCTTCATGACAGCAATACCCTCATCCAACAATTTCGACTCACGCGTCGTACAAGTCCGCCCGTTGGGCAGCACCAAGTTTGCTGCCTCGCGGGGCTCCAACTTCAGCAGGCCGCCCCCCAGTGGATGGCCCTCAAGCTCGCAACTCAGTCGCGCAAGCGGAGTCGCCCAGGCGCGCTGCAGACGCTCCACTGATGTTCCGTTCTTGAGTCTGACCGCGTGGACGGAATTTGTGCAAACACATTTGGCGTGATTGGCGACCAAGGCAGCCCCATTGCCGCTCATGCAGGACAAAAAGGCATCCGGGACCCGGACGTCTGGAACCACGTACCATGGGGTCCGCGTCCGGCACTTATATGCCCCTTGCGCATCTACCGCTTTCGGGGTCTCAAGGTAACGCAGGACGGCCGAAGGTAAGCTTTGCCCCCCCCTGATTTTGAGGAGAAGCACAGGTTGGTCTCGGTTTAGCCACGCGCGAACGGTTGCGTGTGTGACCGCCACCTGCGGCAGGACTCCCGCGTTTCGCACTGAAGGGTGGAGGAACTCTTGCGGAATACCGACGGTCGCGGCTTCAGATGGCCGCAGGTGAAAGAAATCGTTTGCCCCAGTCACGTATCCAATACTTACTCGGGCTACCTCGCCCAGTCGCACGGTCTCTGAACTGTCTGCGAGCTCACGGTATAAGAGGCGGATCGCGTGCGGCAGAAGAAAGGGCCGCAGTCGCGACCTCCATGACCGCCATTCTTCGAGCGACGCCCGTTCATAATCGGAGGGTGCTTTTCGACTGTGGGAGAAATGCCGGCGCTGCGTGATTCGCACGTGGTCTGTGCAGCCGCCGAACCCATACGCATATAGAAGCCAACAGTCTTCCGACAACCCCGTGAAAATCTTCTCTCGAACCGCAATCAACTGAACAGCGGCGAAGTTTCGTGCAAGATATTCCAGCAGCGGACCGGCATATGTTGCATGTCCGATTTCAGCCGGTACAACAAACGCCATACGACCGCCGCGCTTTAGCAGCGAAGCGGCAACTACCAGGAACGGCGCCCAAGAGGACGTTAGGGAGGAAAACCCCACTCCCAGCCTCGCACAAATTGCCAGGGCGCGCTGCCGCACTTCTCCTCGCCATCGCTGGTATCGTATGAATGGCGGATTGCCCGCAGCACAATCAAAGCGCTCTGCGGTCTCTCCCGCCCAGGCAAAGAAGTCGGCCTCGTGGATCGTTGCCCACGGCGCGGCGCTGATGGCCTTGGGCAATGCGTCTCTATCTTGTTCTACTCCCGTACTGTTCTGGTGCAGTGTCAGAAACCGACCGTCGCCACAGGACGGATCGATCAGCCGATCCGTTGGACGCCGGACCACCCACCGAACCAACGCGGCTGCGACACGTTCCGGCGTATAATATGCCCCGTTTTGCTTACGAGCCCTATTTTCCATGTAGGACCTCAATCCACATGCAACAAGTTCCCGCAAAAGGACACGGAAATTGCCAACGCACTGCCCATGGCTTCACACAACATTGTCTCGCGAGCATTATACGCTGTCTATGAGGCATGTTTCAAGCTCTTCCCGCGACATACTCCGAGATAGTCCCAAGCATGTATACGCTGCCATCTGTAGTCATAAGCTCGTGTAAGGTTCGGCTCTCTTGCATGCGGTGATTATATCACATTCACCGGAGTCGTGGAGGTTTGTATCCGTGCGTAAGAACAGAAGATATCCGCGGCCCTTACCCACCGCTGTTTAGGGCCTGTTCATCTGATGCGGTTGCGATATTGTCGCAAACCTGGTATCGTCTGGACTTATGATAACTGATGGCTTCCGCCGGGAAATTGCTTACAATCGTTTTTTTGTGGGTGGCCCGATGCCGGGTGTGAGTGAAATGGGAATCATTGTGAACAAGGGAAAAGATATGAGAGATTCGTTGTTCTTCGTGCTTATCGTGACGGTTTTGTTGTGTACTTGCGGAGGGAAAGCGACCCTTGCAGATGAGGGCGGGGAAGGGGAAGCCGGCACGGTCACGGCGCATTGGCGTGGTCTGCACGGGTACATCGGCTACAGCGCGTCCCGGCCGCCGGACCGGGCCCAGTACAGTGCGGGGATGGGTTTCTATGCGGCGGTCTGGCCGCTGATCGACAAGCCAATCGCCCACTTTCAGATCGGCCTGCCCAGCGCCTGGATCACGCCGGACAACTCCGACAACAAAGACACCCCGCTGGCCCCGGTTGGCACGCTGGCGCGGGACAACTGGCCTGAGCGCGGGCCTACCTGGGGCAGCGTGTTCCAGACCGTCGAAGGCGGGCTGGGCTACTGGGCGCGCAATCATTTCCGCTACGGACCGCCCAAGTTCAGCATGAACGCCACGCCGCAGTGCTACGATTACGAGGTCGGCTCGCCCGGGTGGTCGTTCTTCTACAGCAACGAAGCCCTGCCGGATGATCGATTGGGCATCGCCCAATTGAGCAACCGCCTGCTCATCCCGCCGGACGCGCTGCCTTTCGAGGGCAATCCCAACGGCAAGTTCCTGGGCTACACCTACATGGCCCTGCCCTTCACCGAGCCGACCACGGGCGACCCGCCCACCGGCGATCAGGCGTGGACCTGCTTCCTGAGTGCGGCCAACTTCAAAGGGCCTATCGCCTACTACATCCCGGAGACCTGGAGCAAGATCGGCAAGCTGTTCAATTATCCGTTCATCTACGGGCGCGGACTCGACGCCCGTCCGGGACGGATGGGCGGTGGCGCCATGGAGATCAATACCGTGCCCCGCTTCGATGGCAGAGACAATCAGGGGGTCGTCTATTCCAAGATACCGAAGCTGCAGTTCCCGGTGGACGAGCAGGGGCGAACCCTGCTGGTGCAGGACGTGACGTATTACTCGAAGGCGGCCTTGTACGACGCCTTCAAGGCGTGGCGCGACGGCGGCCCGGCCTGCTCCGGACGCTTCGACGAGAAAGGCACCTGGAAGTCGAAGTTGACCACGCATACGACCCGCTTCGACCAGGCCGGCAAGCGCATGACCGGCATCGACAAGGTCTTCGATACGAAGGTCTATGAAGACAACGTGTGGGGCCTCGAATGGTTCGACAGCGACATCAGCGCCAACGGGTTCTTCCCGCAATACTACAAGCACGTCGGTGACGAGCGTGTGGCGGTGGCGGCCGCCGACGTCCCGCCCGAGACGAAGCTGCTGACGCAGGAGTTCAAACTGGCAGGCCGGGGCCAGCCCTACACCTCGCCGACCGGCGGCGCCTGGGGCACGCCCGGCCCCACACGTGGGCCCTACCGCGTCGATCTGGCGGACGGCTCGACCGTGACCTATTCCTGGTACCGTTTCGTCGATCAGCCCTCGTTCCAGCAGTACAAGTGGAGCAAGGCCAAGAAGGCGAAATTGCAGTCCTTCATCGAGAAGATCCACGCGAGCTGGCGAATCGACCGGGACTACATGGCCCCGCCCGGCAGCGGGACCCTAGCAGCCCTCGATCCGGCTCTGCTCGTCACGCCTCCCAAGGGCCTGGAAGTGGGCTACGTGCCTATCGTGACGCACCAGGAAGACGCCGGGAAGTAGCGTCGCGTGCGACGCCGATCCACCGCTCAGGCGAAAATGACGACCGTATCAGGGACCGGAAACGTTGCGGTTCGGCCCTGTTCCCTGGTATCGTATAGAACCTGATGTACCGAGGCCCCATTCATGGGGCCGTTGAGACATTCCGAAGATTGTGCGCTTCACATCGCTATCTGAGAAGGCACGAAACAACGGGAGTCGTATCGGCCTAGTGGAAAGGAGAACATCATGCGTAGTCGCAACTTTTCGAGCGCGATCCCGGGAGTGATTGCTTTCCTCGCAGCGGTGCTGATCGCCGGGTGCGCGAGCGAGCGGCAGGACAACGACAAGGCAAGCACATCCTTCGGCGCAAGCGGCGGCCTGGAAACAGGCATGGGAACGCTCCCCCTGTTGACCGAAGCTCGCACCCGCTCAATCTCGGCCGAGAACCCAACGGGTGAGAAGGGCAAAGGAGGGATGGCAATCCCCAATCCGGCCGAGCCGAAACCGGCCGCTTCGGCTCGCGCCGCAGACGACCTCGGACAGGGCTGGAAAGTGCGTCCTTTCTTGCGGGTCAATGCCGGAGAGACCGTGACACTGATGGACGTGGACGGACCGGGAATCATTCAGCACATCTGGATGGTGGAAGGATTGAGCCGGGCGCACGTGCTGCGCGTCTACTGGGACGAAGAAGCGACCCCGTCGATCGAAGTCCCCGTGCCCGATTTCTTCGCCGTGGGCCATGAGCGGTTCGCCCGGGTCAATTCCCAGGCGGTCGTGGTTAATCCGCGCAACGCGCTGAACTGCTACTGGCCGATGCCCTTCCGCAAACACGTACGAATCACCTTCACCAATGAGGCCGACAAGGACCTGCATCTGCTGGCCTTTCAGATCGACTACGCCGAAACGGAGGTCCCGGAGAACGCCGCATATCTTCACGCCCAGTGGCGCCGCAGCCGCACCAGCGAGGAGAATCCCTACGTCATCCTGGACGGCGTCAAAGGCAAGGGACGCTACGTGGGAACGTTCCTGGCCTGGACCCAGCTTTCCAAAGGATGGTTCGGCGAAGGCGAAATCAAATTCTACCTGGACGGAGACACCAAGTTCCCCACTATCTGCGGGACGGGGACGGAGGACTATTTCTGCGGCAGCTATGGTTTCCCGCAGGCGTACAGCTCGGCCTATGCCGGCACAGTCCTGCCCAGCAACGATGCCGAGATACCCGGCTACTGGAGCCTGTACCGCTGGCACATTCTCGATCCGATCTGCTACGAGAAGGACGTGCGCGTGACCATTCAAGCCCTGGGCTGGGGCTCGGACGGCAAATACAAACGGCTCTCCGACGATATCGCCTCGGTCGCCTACTGGTATCAGCGTGAGCCCCACGCGCCCTTCCCCACCTTGCCTCCGCGAGAGCAGCGGCGTCCCTGGAAAAACCCGGACTAAGCGGAGCACGAGGAGATTTGCTCATGGGTTCTCGAGCCCGGCAACGGGATTGAAATTCGATCGGTAATTGCAATGAACCGACACAGGATAACGCGACGTGAATTTCTCGGCGCTGCAAGCAGTGTGCTTCTTCCCTACATCGTGCCTGCAGCGGCGCTCGGCCTTGACGGGGCGGTCGCGCCGAGCGAGCGCATCACGCTGGGCCTGATCGGCACGGGCAACATCAACGGACACCACCGGGAGGCTTTTCTGGCCGAGAATGACGTCCGTATTGTGGCGGTCTGCGATCCGGTGGCGGCTCGACGTCGGGCGTTTCGCGATCGCGTCAACCAGGCCTACGAGGGCGATGTCTGCGTTGACTATCGCGACTTCCGCGAGCTACCGGCTCAGGCGGACATCGACGCCGTCTGCATTGCCACGCCGGACCACTGGCATGCAATACTGGCGGTCGCGGCCCTGCGGGCGGGCAAGGACGTGTACGTAGAAAAGCCTCTCACGCACACCGTGGCCGAGGGGCGACGCGTGGTCGAGACGGCCGCAACGTACGGGCGCGTTCTCCAGACCGGCCTGCAGCGCCGCTCCGGCCGAGCGTACCGCTATGCCTGTGAACTGGTCCGCAACGGTCGCATCGGACGCCTGACGCGCGTCGAGGTGGGCATCATCGGGATCAACAAAGGCGTACAGGTGGGACAGAACTTCCCGGCGGCGCCGGTGCCGAACGGCTTTGATTACGACCTGTGGTTGGGCCCGGCCCCGACGGCGCCGTTCAGTCCGCAGCGCGTCGCTCGCGGCAATGAGACGTGCTACTGGTACTATATCTCCGATTACACCACCGGCTTCATCAGCGGCAACGGCGTTCACTTCGTGGACATCGCCCAATGGGGCATCGGTGATGAAGTCAAACCGGTGTCCGTGAACACTCTTTCAGCCGACATCCCCGCCGATGGTTTGGTGGACGACGCGATTGCCTGGCAGTCGGAGGTCGTCTACGAAAACGGCGTGCGAATGAGTTACAGCAGCGAGGGCAACCCGCATCCTGACGGCATCCGTTTCGTGGGCACCGAAGGCTGGATTCACGTCACCGGCGGCGGGACCCTCAGCGCCAGCGACGCCGATGTGCTCACGTCCGTCATCGGTCCCGATGAGGTCCATCTGTACGCCAGCCCGGGACACCATCGGAACTTCCTCGACTCCATCAGGACGCGCCGGCCCGCGGCGGCCAGCCCCGAGGTCGGACACCACGCCACCACCACGTGTAACCTGGTGGAGATCTCCACCCGCGTGGGCCGGAAGATAACGTGGGATGCGAAAGCCGAACGCGTGGTTGGCGATGACGCCGCCAATCGTCTATTGTCCCGCGCGATGCGATCGCCCTGGCGGATCTAATACCCCCGGTCGAGTGAAAGGCAAGGCTGCCCGATGCGAGATTCGGCGGAGGCGGCCTGGCCCCAACATCTTTCTGAAATGCGGCCTTGATTTCCGTTCCGGCGTCTGCAATAATCCCGTCGTATTCCATGATGTCACGATGGCGCGACAGATTGTTCTGGCTTTTTGTGCTGGCCTTTTCGTTCTCCGCAGGTGCGACGGGCTGCGACGCGGACGGTACGCCCGAATCCGTCGAAGCACAGCAGAGCGACTGGGTCGAGGTGCTCAAGCACGACATCGTGGCTTTCCCCCATACGCTGGCCGGGAATGCGGAGGCCGCCTTCCTGGACAGGGACAACATGGCGGCCCTGCTGGGGGCCGGTTTCGCCAGCGTGGCCATGCACAACGGCGGCGCCGACGACCACGTCGCCGAGCACTTCGAGAAGCACTCCACCTTCCACGGCTGCAAGGACGAGACGCTCAACATCATCGGCTCTTCGGGCACCCACGGTGCGGCCGCCTTGCTCTGGTATCTCTTCTCGCGCGACAGCGGCAACGAGGTCAACCGACAGTGCGCCGAGGCGCTGCAGAGGGCCGTGACGCTCAACACCATCAGCTTCTACACCCTCAAAGCGGCCCGGCACAACGAGACGCCCAACGGCAAGAGCTGGGCCTGGCCCAGCGGCCACACGTCGAGCTCGTTCACCGTCGCCTCGGTCCTGCACGAGTTTTACGGCCTGAAGGTGGGCATCCCGGCCTACGCGGCCGCCGGCCTGGTCGCCTACCGCATGATGGACACCGGCGATCACTGGGCCAGCGACGTCGCCTTCGGCGCCACCCTCGGCTGGGTCGTCGGCCATTCGGTGGCGCGAAAGTACAAGAGCGCCGACGTGGCCCGCTTCGAAATCCTGCCCTATTTCGGCAACTACGACGCTCCCGCCCTCGGCATCAGCCTGGTCCGGCGCTTCTGACGCAGACCGGCGTTCTCACTTGATTCTCCGTCGCTCGTAGGCGATACTTGGCGCCATGAGAAACATGTCCAAGCCGAGTGGTGTATGTGATGTGTCGAACGACGCAGCTTCCGTCCGCGTCCGTTCGGTGCACGGTCAAACTACTGTCAAAGCTACCTCGAACGGAGGAACGTCAAAAGTGATCTATCTGACAGCTTTTTTTCTGTTGGGACAGATGGTCGGCCTCAGCCCGGCCGCTGTGGACGTGCCGCAATCGCCGGGCGACCTGCGCGTCACCGACCTGCGTTGTGAGTATCAGGTCAATCCGTTGGGCATCGACGTGAAGCGGCCGCGTCTGAGCTGGAAACTGCAAAGCGAGCAACGCGGAGAGAAACAGACCGCCTACCGGATTCGCGTGGCCGACGTCGATGGCAACAGGCTGTGGGACACGGGCAAAGTCGATTCCGACCGGTCGATTCACATCGAATACGGCGGCCGGCCGCTCTCGTCGCGTCTGCGCTGTACCTGGAAGGTCCGCGTCTGGGACAAGGAGGGCAACCCTTCGCCGTGGAGCGCTCCGGCCTCGTGGGAGATGGGTCTGCTCGGGCGCGACGATTGGCAGGCGAAATGGATCAACGACGGCAAAGCCAATCCGACGAAGGACGAGGATTTCTACAAGGAGGACCCCGCCCCGCTGTTTCGCAAGACGTTCGACCTGCCGAAAGCCGCCCGAAAGGCGCGGCTCTACATCACGGGATTAGGCTATTACGAGGCGAGCCTCAACGGGCAGCCGGTCGGCGATCACGCGCTGGACCCGGCCTGGACCGTCTACTCGAAACGCGTCTTCTACAGCACGTACGACGTTAGCGAGCTGCTGCGAGACGGAACCAACAGCCTGGCGGTGACGCTGGGCAACGGCTGGTACAACCCCCTGCCCCTGCGTATGTGGGGACATTTGAATCTGCGTAAGCATCTGACCATCGGCCGGCCTCGATTCATCGCCCAATTGGAGATCGAGCTGGCCGACGGCACGCGCACCACGATCGTCAGCGACGAAAGCTGGAAAGTCACCGAAGGCCCCATGCGGCGCAACAGCATTTATCTGGGCGAGGTGTACGACGCCCGCAAGGAAATCCGCGATTGGGACCGGCCGGGTTGCGATGACTCGGACTGGGCGCAGGCCGGAATCGCCCCCGAACCCCTCGGGCGATTGCAGGCCCAGCCGCTGCCACCGATCAAGGTGACGAGGACGTTGAAGCCGGTCAAAGTCACGGAGCCGAAAGAAGGCACGTTCATCTTCGATATGGGACAGAACTTCGCCGGTTGGGTCAGACTCGCGTTGAATGTCCCGAGAGGCACGCAGATTACCCTGCGCTACGGCGAGCTGCTTCATAAGGACGGCACACTGAACCCCATGACCAGCGTCTGCGGGCAGATCAAGGGAACGCGCAAGAACGCCGAGGGCGAGGCGATACCCGTCGGTGGGCCGGGCGCGCCGAAAATCGCCTGGCAGAGCGACACGTACATCGCCCGGGGCGGTGGCCCCGAGACCTACACGCCGCGGTTCACGTTCCACGCGTTTCGCTACGTGGAGGTCACCGGATACCCCGGCACCCCGCCGACAGACGCTATCGAGGGATTGCGGCTGAACACGGACGTCACGGAGGTCGGGACGTTCGCCTGCTCCAACGACCAATTCAATCGCATCCAGCAGATGTGCCGCTGGACGTTCCTGAGCAACATGTTCGCGGTGCAGTCGGACTGTCCCCACCGTGAGCGCTTCGGCTACGGCGGCGACCTGGTTGCGACCTGCGACGCCTTCATGCTGAATCTCGACATGGCCGGCTTCTACGCCAAGGTCGCGCGCGACTGGCACGATAGCGCCCTCCCGGACGGCATGCTCACGGACACCGCACCGTTCGTCGGCATTCAATACTGCGGCGTCGCCTGGGCCATGGCCCACCCCCTGCTCCAACTGCAACTCTACAAATATTACGGTGACAGACGGATCATCGAGGATCAATACGCCACGTCCAAACGCTGGCTCGATCTCGTCGCCGACCGCAATCAGAATCATATCATTGAGAAGGGTCTCAGCGACCACGAGGCGCTGGTCCGCGCCCCGGCTCCGGAGATGGTGACACCGCTGTATTGCGAAAGCGCGCGCCTGCTTGCCCAATTAGCCCGAATCCTCGGCAAGGACGACGACGCGCAGACCTGCGCCGACCGGGCCGGAGCTATCAAACGGGCGTACCAGGAAAAGTTTCCCCCAACCGAGGCGGGCCGCGTCCCGCCGGGGACGCAGGCCAGTCAGTCCTTTGCCCTGCATCTCGATATGCTCGACGAAGGCCGGCGAGAGGCGGCTTTGCAGTATCTGCTCGACGACATTCGCACGCGCAACGAGGGACGTCTGACCACCGGCATTTTCGGCACGCGCTACCTGCTTGAGGTCCTCTCGCGGGCCGGTCACGCCGGCGCAGCCTATGACATCGTGAACCGTCGTGACTTTCCGGGCTGGGGACATATGCTGGCCAACGGCGCGACGACCCTGTGGGAGCATTGGGCCCTGAGCGAAAACACCTTCTCTCACAACCATCCCATGTTCGGTTCGGTCAGCCAATGGTTCTTCAACTGGCTGGGCGGTATTCAGGCCCATCCCCAGGCCGTCGGTTTCGATCGCATCATCATCCGCCCCCAGGTCGTCGGCGATTTGAAATGGGTCCGCTGCCGGTACGATTCGATTCGAGGTCCCATCGCGAGCGACTGGCGTCTCGACGGCGACAGGCTGCATCTGAATGTAACGATTCCCGCCGGCACCACGGCGCTCGTCTATATCCCCGCCACAAAAGCCGCAGAAGTTACCGAGTCAAACGTGCCGGTCGCCGAAGCACCCGGTGTACGTTTGCTCGGCAAGGAAAACGGCGCGCTGGTTTTTGAAATTCAGTCCGGGCGTTACGCGTTTTCTGGCAAAGCCAGGTCCGCCATGGTATCATTGGAACGGTAGTCGTAGGGTGGGTCCTTGACCCACGCCTTTGTGCGCGCGACGGCTTCACGCGTGGGTTGAGAACCCACCCTACCGTGCTGCCGTTTCTGTCAAAGGTGGCGCGCCGCTCGAACGGCCGTTGGCAATTCGCTTCCGGCAAGTATGGAGGAGTAGGAAAATGACTCGGCTAACAATCATCTTCCTGGTGCACACGGTGATGATTTCGACGGCGACGGCAGGCCTGCCCACGCCCAGGGGCGGCGTGCGGGTCGCGGACCTGCGCTGCGAATATCTTCGTGACCCGATCGGCATCGACGCGGAGCGACCCCGTCTGAGCTGGAAGCTCGAATCGCGCCGGCGCGGACAGAAGCAGACCGCCTATCAGATCCTGGTCGCCGGCGACAGAGAGACCCTGGACGACGACCGGGCCGACCTTTGGGACACGGGCAAGGTCGATTCCGAGCAGTCCATCCACATCGAGTACGACGGCAGGGAGCTTGCCTCGCGGACGCGTTGCTACTGGAAGGTTCGCATCTGGGACAAGGATGGCAAACCGAGTGCGTTCAGCGACGTGGCCGTATGGGAAATGGGCCTGCTGACCCCGGGCGACTGGGAAGCGCGGTGGATCAGCGCGGCGGGGCCGGATGACAACTCGGCGCAACCGGCGCCGCTGTTTCGCAAGTCATTTCTCTTCACGAAACGCCCGCAGCAGGCGCGCGTCTACATCTGCGGCCTCGGCTATTACGAGCTGCGTCTCAACGGGGAGAAGGTCGGCGACCACGTCCTCGATCCGGCCTTTACCCGCTACGACCGGCGCGTCCTTTACACCACGTACGATGTCACCGACCAGCTTCAGAAAGGCTGGAACGCCCTGGGCGTGATCCTGGGCAACGGATGGTACAACATGCACACCCGCGCCGTCTGGAACTTCGACAAGGCCCCCTGGCGCGACCGGCCCGTGCTGCTGTGTCAGCTTGAGGTCACGTTTGCCGATGGCACGAAGAGAACCATCGCCACGGACGGCACGTGGCACGTCTCAACGGGCCCCATCGTGTTCGACAGTATCCGCAACGGGGAGATCTACGACGCGCGGCGGGAAAAAGAAGGCTGGGACACGGTCGAATGCAACGACGCCGACTGGCCGCTCGCAGTGATCGACGCCGGGCCGAAAGGCAGGCTCCAGGCCCAGATGATGCCTCCGATCAAGGTCACGCAGACGATCGAGCCGGTGAAGGTGACCGAGCCCCACCCCGGCGTCTACGTCTTCGACATGGGGCAGAACATGGCGGGCCGGGCCCGGCTGAAGGTGTCCGGTCCGGCCGGTACGAAGATCGTCATGAAGTACGGCGAGCGCCTCCATGAGAACGGCACCGTCGATCAGAAGGAGATCGGCCAGCACATCAAGTCCGGCCAACCGCAGACCGACACCTACATCCTCAAGGGCGAGGGCACGGAAACCTGGGAGCCGCGTTTCGTCTACCATGGCTTCCAATACGTCGAGGTGACGGGCCTGCCCGGCAAGCCCGACCGCGCCACGCTGCGAGGCCGGGTCGTTCACACCGCTTTCGAGAAGGCCGGAACCTTCGCATGTTCCAACGAGTTGTTCAACCGAATTCAGAAAAACACGCTCTGGTCCTACGTCAGCAATTTCCACGGCTACCCCACGGACTGCCCGCACCGCGAGAAAAACGGCTGGACGGGCGACGCCCACTTGGCCGCTGAGACCGGGCTCTACAATTTCCATTCGGCCTCGGCCTACGCCAAGTGGATGGGCGACTTCAAGGACGAGCAGCGCGACAGCGGCGAGCTGCCCGGCATCGTTCCCACCAGCGGCTGGGGCTATCACTGGGGCAACGGGCCGGCCTGGGACAGCGCCTACGTCCTGATCCCCTGGTACCTGTACCTGTATTGCGGCGACACCGGCATCCTGGCCGAACACTACGACCGGCTCAAACGCTACGTGGACTACCTCACGACCAAAGCCGAGGACCACATCGTCTCCATCGGCCTGGGCGACTGGGCGCCGGCCAAATCGAAGACCCCGGAGAAAGTCACCTCCACGGGCTACTACTATCGCGACGCCCTCATCGTCTCGCAGATCGCCCGGCTTCTCGGCAAGAGCGACGATGCACGGAAGTACGGCGAACTGGCCCTGCGAATTCGAGGCGCGTTCAACAGGGCGTTCTACAACGCCGAGACGGGTCTCTACGATGGGGGCACGCAGACGGCGCTGAGCTGCGCGCTGTATCACGGGCTGGTCCCGCCGCAGGAGCGGGAAAAGGTCGTCCGCAATCTCGTGGCCATGATCGAGAAGAACGACGGACATCTCGACGCCGGCATCCTGGGGACCAAGTACCTCATCGATTCCCTGACCGCGTACGGCCGGGCCGACGTCGTCTACGAAATGGCCACCCGCACGACCTATCCGAGCTGGGGACGCTGGCTCGAACAAGGAGCGACCACGCTCTGGGAGCAGTGGGATGGCAACGCCTCCCGCAATCACATCATGTTTGGACACATCAGCGCCTGGTTCTACCAGGCGCTGGCGGGCATCCGGCTGGATCCCGAATCGGTCGCTTTCAAGCGCATCGTCATCAAGCCGCAACTGTTGGGCGACATCGAATGGGTCAAGGCCGAGCACGAATCCATGTACGGCGCCATCAAGAGCGCGTGGCGGATTCGAGGCGACAAGTTTCGTCTGCAAGTGACGATACCGCCCAACACCACCGCGACCGTCTATGTCCCCTGCGATAAACAGACGTTCGTCACGGAAGGGCCCGATTATATCCACTCGGGCGAGCACGTCCGCTTCCTCCGGCTGGAAGGCGACTACGTCGTATTCGACGTCGGATCGGGAACCTACGAATTCACTTCGATGCTGCCGCAATAACGAAGACGCGCTAAAATGGAAATGCAACGCTGTTGTTGAGGGACTGAACATGAACGCGACAATAGCTCGGCGTGGCGCCGTTTTGTCTCTTCTTCTCGGTTCCGCGATCTGTCTGCACGCGGCCCCGAACGACAACTCCGCCCTCGGCATCAACATCGGCGGCGTGACCTACTGGTCTTCGGAGATCGTGTTCGTGGACCTGTTCAACCATTCGCAGACGTTCAAGAGCCAGGCGCCGGGCAAGAGTTACGGCCGGGGCGGCCCGCTCGATCTCGACGAGAACGGCTGGGTCCGTTCGCTGCGCGGCGGCGGGCACTGCGCCGATTCGATCATCCTGAGCCGGCCCCGGCTCGGCTATCCCGCCGGCGTCTACACCTGCCTCTACGATGGGCAAGGCAAGATCGAATTCGCTTACGGCGCCGAGGTCGTCGAGAAAAAGCCGGGACGCGTGCGCGTCAAGGTTGGGTCCGGGCAAAACATCCTGACCCTGAAGATCAGCGAAACCGAGCCTGCCGACCCCGTCAGGAACATCCGCTTCATTCTCCCCGGCTTCGAGGACACGTGCGAAGAGCAGCCCTTCCATCCGGACTTCCTCAAGCGCTGGGAGAAATTCAAGGTCCTGCGTTTCATGGATTTGCAGCGAACCAACAACTCCAGGCAGATGCATTGGTCCGACCGCCCCACCGCCGGGATGCAGACCCAGGGCAGCGACGCGGGCGTGGCGCTGGAATACCTGATCGAGCTGGCCAACACGCTCGACGCCGACCCGTGGTTTTGCATGCCGCACCTTGCAACGGACGACTACATCCGCAATTTCGCCCGGATGGCCAGGGCCCGGCTCAAACCCGAACTCAAGATCTACCTCGAATACTCCAACGAGTGCTGGAACGGCATCTTCGGCCAGGCCCGTTACTGCCGCGAGAAGGGTAAGGAGCTGGGCCTCAGCGACAACGATTATCAGGCGCAACTGCGCTACTACTCGAAGCGCGCCATCGAGATCTTCGCGATCTGGGAGCAGGTTTTCGGCGGCGCCGACCGGCTGGTCCGCGTCCTGGCCGCCCAGAGCGCCAATCCCTGGACCAGCGAGCAGGTGATGGACTTCGAAGACGCTTACAAGCATGCCGACGCGCTCGGCATCGCGCCGTACTTCGGCAACGCGCTCGGCGACCCCAGAACGCAGGACGAGGTCGCACAAATGACCGTGGAACAGGTGCTTGACAAGTGCGCCGAGTACATCGAGAAGAACAACGAGACCATCGCCCGGCAGGCGCGTTTGGCGAGAGAACGCGACCTGCGCCTCGTCGCCTACGAGGCGGGCCAGCATCTCGTCGGGCACGGCGGCGCCGAGAACAACGAGAAGCTGATGAACCTCTTCCACGCCGCCAACCGGCACCCGCGCATGGGCCGGCTCTACCTCGACTACCTCGCCGGCTGGAAACAAAACGGCGGCACCCTGGCCGCGATCTTCTCCTCCATGGGCCGCTACTCCAAATGGGGCTCCTGGGGCCTGATGGAATACCACGGCCAGCGGCCCGCCGAGGCGCCCAAATACCAGGCCGTCCTCCAGTTCCTCGACGCCAATCCCCAATGGTGGTAACCCCCGCGCCACCGGCCCGCCAAATTCCTTTGCGACGTGGTAACCCCGGACAGGCCCTGTCTGTCGAGATGCATGGCGGATGTCGTCCGTTAGGCGTCACACCATTTGCGTTACCATTCAAAGCGCAGAAATCATCTGGCCGTATGGTAACTATTGACTCGGGTTACCATACAACATAAGATTATGTAGCAATAGCATGGTAACTCCTTGTCCGCGTGGGAGGCGCCGATGAGAGTCATAAAAAGCGTTCTCAAAGAAGAACTCGCCAACTCTCTGGCCATGAAGGAGAGCTATGAGAGAGAGCTGGCCAAGCTGCCCAAAGGCAGTCTCGTCAAGAAGACCATCAAGGGCCACGAGTATTACTACCTCCAGGTTCGCGAAAAGGGGAAGGTGAGATTCCTCTACAAAGGCAAGCTCACGGACGAAGAGATTGAGACATACGAGCAAGCCAAGCAATACCGGGCCAAATACCGCACACTCCTGTCCGAGGTGAAAAAGCAGATCAAATTCTTGAGGACTGCCTTGCGTGGAAAAGAGTCAGTATGAACTCTGCCTTGAAGTCCTGAGGCGACTGGACCGGATCGGTGTCCTGAAACACGTGGTCCTGGTCGGCAGTTGGTGCACATGGCTGTATCGGGACTATTTCGCCTCCCAGGCGTATGCTCCATCTCTCAAGACGCGCGACATTGACTTGCTCCTTCCGAGGCCGACAGAAATCAAGTCGCGTGCGGACGTAGCGGACTTGCTGAGAGACCTTGGTTTTGTTGTCGGCTTCACCGGTCGAGGAGGCTACATCCGACTGGAGCACCCGCAACTCATCATTGAATTTCTGGTCCCGGAGAAAGGCCGGCCATCGGAGAAGCCTTATCCCTTGCCCAACCTGGGATTGAACGCACAGGCGTTGAGATTTCTGGATTTCCTCGCGCAGAATACGATTGCGGCCAAACTCAAGGAGATCACAGTGACATTGCCTCATCCCGCGCACTTCGCATTGCACAAGCTACTTGTTCTCAGCCGAAGACCAACGCCGGAGAAGCAGAGGAAGGACAAAGCGGCTGCCCTACGAATCCTGCAAGCCCTCATTGGCAAAGGTGAAGAAGATCTCATCAGGCGAGCATTCAATCGCATGCCTCAAGGATGGCAAGCGAAAGTGAAGGCACAACTCAGGGACCCTCTCGAAAGAAGAGTACTGGCCGTTCTTGAGCAATAACCACAAGTGCGGCGCGGGTGCCACCGGGTTGTCAGGGTTGATTTGGGACCGCCCTATGGTATACTCGCCTGCCATGAAGGACTTGCTGAGACAACTGATCCAGGCTGACTCGACATTGGACAGGGGCGAGGTGGCGGCGGCGGAGGTGCTGGCCGCCTACTTTGAGGCGCACGGCATCGAATGCCATCTCGACCGCTGGGATGACAAGCGTGCGAACGTGACGGCGCGCGTCCGGTCCGCCGGGCAACGTCCGGGGCTGATGTTTCTCTGTCATCTTGACGTGGTCGGCCCAGGTGAGGAGGCCTGGGTGCACCCGCCGTTCGGGGCGGTGGAGGAGAACGGTAAGATTTACGGCCGGGGCACGACGGACATGAAAGGCGGCACCGCTGCCGTGGTCGCCGCCATGCGCGAGCTGGTCGAGTCCGGAACCGAGTTGCAGGGCGACATCGTCTTTGCGGCGACGGCAGGCGAGGAGACCGATAGTTGCGGAGCGATCCGGCTCATGCAGAACCGAGACGATTTCCCCGAATTGGCAGGGATCATCGTTCCGGAGCCGACGGACTTCTGCGTGGTCACGGCCCATCGCGGCATGTTCTGGCTGAAAATCACCACGAAGGGCAAAGCGGTCCACAGCTCCATGCCGCAGCGCGGCGTCAACGCCATCATGTCGATGAACCGTCTGCTCGCCGAGCTGCAGCGCTACGAGGTCCCGTTCGAGCCTCATCCAACGTTGGGCAAGTGCTCGGTGAGCGTCAATACCATCGCCGGCGGGGAGGCCATGAACATCGTACCCGACCGCTGCACCATCGGCGTCGATATTCGCACGCTGCCCGGACAGGATCACGACGCGATCCGGTACGATCTCGAACGCATGCTGGCCCGCCTCAAGGCCGACACGCCGCAGTTCGAGGCCGAGATTGCCGTCGACCGCTCCGTCGGCGCCATGGAGACCGACGCCGAGGACGAGTTCGTCAAGGCGTTCTGCTCGGCAGTGGACGTCGACCTGACCAACACGGTGGGCTTTACCACGGACGCCCCGCATGTGGTGCCGTTAGGGGCGCCCATCGTGATCTACGGCCCGGGCAAGCCCAGGCTTTGTCACCAGGTCGATGAGTACATCGAGATCGCCGACCTCAACGCCGCGACCGATATCTTCAAGAAGGTCGTCGCGCGGTTCCTGACGTAAGCTTGGCGGTCTGCGAGCCCGGCGCGGTTTGGATCGTTGAGCGTCCGTGAGATCAGTGGATTGAGCTTTCGGAGGTGAAAGCATGAGCTTCTCAGCGACGCTGCTTTGAAACCTCGGACGAACGTGATTTTCTGCCTGGAAAGCGGCGGAATTTTGTAACTCCAAAGGAAGCGCTGCGTCTAACAGGTGGAAAGCCGTGGAGTGGGTCTCTGGCCCACGCGCCTGTGCACGCGACGGCTCTACGCGTGGGTTGAGAACCCTGCACGATTATGGTGGTCTCGGACTATGGCATCGACTGACAGAAGCAGCGCCGGCGGTATCGAAACGACGACGAACGGCAGCGTAACGGCTGCGCCCGCTTCCACGGGCGTGAACCACGAGCAGCTCATCGAGCGGCTCCACGAAGGTCACGCCCGCCTTAAGGAGCAGGTCCATCATATCATCGTGGGACAGGACAGCGTGATCGACGCGGTCCTGTGCTGCATGCTGGCCGGCGGGCACTGCATCGTACAGGGCGTCCCCGGGCTGGCGAAAACGCTCATGGTGCACTCCATCGCCGACGCCATGAAGCTGAGCTTCAACCGCATTCAGTTCACGCCGGACCTGATGCCGTCCGACATCACCGGCGCCGACATCATCCAGAGAGACCCCCAGTCGAAGAAGAGGAAGTTCGAGTTCGTCAAGGGACCGATCTTCGCCAACGTGGTCCTGGCCGATGAGATCAACCGGACACCACCCAAGACGCAGGCCGCTCTGCTGCAAGCCATGCAGGAGCGGGAGGTGACGATCTCGGGGCGAACCTACAAACTCGTCAGGCCCTTCTTCGTCCTGGCCACGCAAAACCCGATCGAGCAGGAGGGGACGTATCCGTTGCCCGAGGCCGCCCTGGACCGGTTCATGTTCATGATCTACATCGACTATCCCACCGCCAGGGAAGAGCATCTGATGGTCAAGGTGACTACCACCGGCAAGAAACACACACTCGAGCACGTCCTGGACGCCAACGACATGACCTTGTTCCAGGAGATCGTGCGGATGGCGCCGGTCAGTGACGTGGTCATCGGCTACTGCATCAAGCTGGCGCGGGCGACCCGGCCGAGCGATCCGCTGGCGACGTCCATGGTGAAGAAATACCTGAAGTGGGGTGCCGGCCCACGGTCCGGACAGTTCATGACGCTGGGGGCCAAAGCACGGGCGCTGACGAAGGGGCGTATCACACCGAGCTTCAACGACGTCAAGGCCATCAGCAAGCTCGTCCTGCGACACCGCGTGATCCCGAATTTCAACGCCGAGGCCGACGGCATCAGTATAGAAGCCATTCTCGATGACTTGCTGGAGAACGTACCAGAGCCCAAATAGCCGCCCCGGACGGCGCTTCGTTGGGGGTGTAGGCCCATGGCAGGAACGACCCGAGACTATCTCGATCCGATCTTCCTGAGCAAGCTGGCCAACATGGAACTGGTGGCTCGCTGCGCGGTGGAGGGTTTCTTCTCCGGCCTGCATCCGAGCCCTTTCCAGGGCTTCAGCGTGGAGTACAGCGACCATCGGGAGTACTACCCCGGCGACGAGGTGAAGTTCGTGGACTGGAAGATCTTCGCCCGTACCGACCGGCTCTGCATCAAGCGGTTCCACCAGGAAACGAACACCTGCGTGTACATCCTGGTGGACGTCAGTAAAAGCATGGCGTTTGCGGGAGGTCAGGCCGTGCGCAAGGTGGATTACGCCTCCTTCCTGGCGGCCGCCTTGAGCTACCTGATGCTCAAACAGGGCGACAGCACCGCTCTGGTGCAGTTTGCCGAGCGAATCAAGGCGCAGATTCCGCCGGCCTCGAAGCGGACCCACCTCAACGCGATTCTCACGACGCTGCAACGCGCCAACGTGGGCGGGCGCACCAACCTCGCCGGTGTGCTGCACACCGTCGCCGAGACCACCAAACGCCGGGGCCTGGTCATCCTGATCTCCGACCTGCTCGACGATGAGGGGGATATCTCCCGGGGTCTGGCCCACCTGAAATTCCTCAAGCACGATGTCATCGTATTCCACGTGCTGGATCACCAGGAGATGGAGCTTGATTACGAAGGGCTCATCGAGTTCGAAGATATGGAATCGAAGGACAAGGTGCGCGCGTTCCCGCAGTCGATCCGCGCCGGCTACCAGCAGCGCGTGGGCGAATTCCTGGACGACGTGCGGAAGACGCTGGGCAAGAACGATATCGACTACTGCCTGCTCGATACGTCCGAGCCCCTGGACCGGGCCTTGATCGCCTACTTGGTCAAACGAAGGAGGCTGATGTGAGCTTCCTGCAGTGGACATTTTTGTTCGGGGCGCTGGCTGTGATCGGGCCGGTGCTGGCGCACCTGCTGTCCAAGCCTCGCTTTCGGCGCGTGCCCTTCACGATGCTGCGTTTCCTGCGGAGCGGGCAGCGCGAGAGTCAATCGCGGCGCAGGCTGCGCGACCTCCTGGTGCTGCTGATGCGCTGCGCGATCATCACACTGATCGCGGTGCTGTTTGCCCGGCCGATGCTGCACCGCAAAACCCGTCCGGGCCAGCAGAGGTCATTGATTCACCTGGCCCTCGACGATTCGATGTCGATGTCCTATCGCGAGGGCAGCCGGACTTTGTTCGCGCGGATGATCGAGGCCGCCTGCGACCGGGTCCGCCGGGCGCCCGAGGGAGCGCGATTCAGCATATACGCTTTGGCATCGCGGCGGTCCCTCGACGGCCTGAACAGGCAGCAGGCATTGGCCGAGATCAAACGGCTGGCCGTCGTGCCCGGAAGCGCGCATCTGGCGGATTTTCTCTCCGGCCTGCGACAGGCAAGGCAAGCCGCGCCTGCGGGCGACCGCCTCTGCGTCTGCATCATGAGTGACTTCGCATCGAACGCGGTCAGACAGTTCGAGCAGGTCTTCCAGCCCGCGCCGGTGCACGAGTGGACGTACGAACTCATTCAGCCGAACGACGCCGTAGAGAACGCCGCCGTGACCGGCGCCCGCGTTGTGGACGTTGCCGGCGGCACGCTCGACGTCGATGTCACGGTGTCCAACCGGGGGGACACCGCGCAGGAGCGAACGCTCGTTGCACGGACACCCGATCTCAAAGAAGCACGCGTTGATATCGCGCTGGCGCCGAAGGAGCAGCGGGTCGTCCGGATACAAATGGATTTGGGACGCACGTTCAGCCGGTCAGAACGACCGTCGCTTCCCGTGGAGTTGAGCCTTGCCCCCGCCGACCGTCTCGCGGCCGACGACACCTACCGTCTGGCGGTGCACGTCCCGGCCGCAACCGCGACCCGCGTCCTGCTCGTCCGGCAGGCGCAGGAGACCTTCCTCTTCGAAACGGCTCTTGAAGCGCTGGGACAGAAGAGCTCGGCCTCGACTCCAGACGTGCGCACTTTGACGGAGGACCGCGTCACCGCCGGCCAGATCAACTGGGCCGATATCGTCGTGTTCTCCTGCCTGCCCGCCGAGTTGCGCTACCGAACGCGCGATCTGGAGAAGTTCATCACCGGAGGCGGCAAAGTCATCTTCTTTGCCACCACGATCGGAAACTCCGGAATTGCCGAGCGTCTGTGGAGGGAAGGCGTATTGCCCGTGCTGCCGGAACGATGGGTCGAAGAAACGATGTACCCCCAGGCCCGGCCCTGCACGCGGATGTGCCCCGGTTTTGACGACCGCACCGCCCGGTCGCTGTCGAACTACCGACCCGACAGGATCGCCGTGAGGGGCTGCTGGCTGTGCCGCGTGGCCCCGGAGACACGCTGCGTCTGGCGTTTCAACAACGGCCCGGGCTTTCTCTACAGCAAATCCGCGGGGCTCGGCTCGGCCGTTTTCGTCAATACCAGTATCGATGACTCTCTCGGTCTGCTGGCCAAATCCGGTGCGTGGGTCGCCTTCTGCAGCTACCTGCTGGGCGAGGACCGGCAGACCCGGCAGTTCTCTTTTTCCACCGGCGAACAACCCGTTCTGAGTCTCGCCGGTTCGGGCCGGACCCAGCAGCGGCTCGCCGTGGTGCCGGTGGAAAACTGCGACGGCGGCAAAACGCGCGCCCGCATCGAAGGCGACAGGCTCTTCCTGCCCGCTCCGACGGGACTCGGATGGATGAAGACGCTGGGCTCGACCGCCCTCTATGCGGGGATCAACCTTCCCGTCGGCGAAACCGACATCGGCCACGCCACGCCGGAACTCGTGGCCGACGCGTTGACCCGCGCCTTCGTCACGGCCGAGCCTTCGAGCCGCGACCCCGAGCAAGCCCGGGCAAGCCTGGAACGAAAGCCGATCTGGAAGACACTGGCGTGGATCATCATTCTTCTCGTGCTGATGGAATCGACCGTCACGAGCAGACTCAAACGATAGGAACGGTTCAGCTATGGCTGTGGACGTCGATAGCGCGTTAGAAGATCTTATCGCCCGGGTAGGCCGGGTTCGCCGCTGGCTGATCGCCCTCGGGGTGATGAAGACGGCGGCCCTGGGTCTGGCCTGCGTGTCCGTCTACAGCGCCTCGTACGCGTGGCTCGACCACCGGATGCACTTCGGCCATTGGGAAAGGCTCGCCGCCTGCGCGGTCTTCGTCGCTCTGCTGGCGTCTCTCGTTTACTACCTTGTCCGGGCTCTCCGCCGGGATCTGACGTACAGTCGCGCCGCCGGTCATATCGAGAGCAGGGAGCACTTCGATCAACAGCTCATCGCGGCAGTCGAATACTATGAGGGACGAGCCGACTACCCCTATTCCGAGTCGCTGGCCCGGCACCTGGTCCGGCAGGTTGACGAAGCAACGCGGGAATTCGACTTCGATGCCACCGTGGATAAGAAACGAGGCTACCTCCTGGGCGCCTTCATCCTGCTTTGCCTTCTGGCGGTCGGCTTTTTCGTCAAGGAGAACGTCGCGTATTTTTCCTCGTACCTGGCCCGGCTGCTGCAACCCTTCTCCGCGGTGCAGCCGCTGCCGGCGACGATTCTCAAACCGTCAACAGGCGACATCGTCACGGGTCCCAACGTCCCTGTGACTCTGGCCGCTTCCATCGAAGGGCGCGTCCCCGAATCCGCGACGCTGATACTGACGCATCCCGAGCCTGCGGACGCACACGTCGCCCCTACCCCGCTCGTGGAGAGAATCGAAGCAAGCCTGACTGTCGATCCGGAGGGAAACGCAACCGCCACGGCGACGACCTCGTTCGATACGCTCGGGCCGGTCGAGTACCGATTCCAGGCCGGGGAAATACGGTCCGAGCCGCGTACGATACAGGTCTGCGAGCCTCCCGCGATTGAGAGCATGGCGGCGCAGGTCACGCCGCCCGGAAAGGCGGGCACGCCACCGGTCGGGACCTACGCCCAGCCGATCGAGAATCAGACGCTCGAGGTGCTGCCCTATAGCCAGGTCCGGCTCCAGGTGGAAACGACCACGCCCATACGAAAGGCCACCATCACTGGTCCGAAGGGCCAGTCGAAGGCTGTGCCCTTGGACGGAAGCAAGAGGTTCAACGCTCAATTCGAGGCCGACGGGAACGCGACGGTTACGTTCGATCTCGTCGGCGCCGAGGGTCTGGCCAACGACAAACCGCTGGAACTGCACGTCCGGCTCAAGTCGGACGAGCCGCCGCAGTTCAAGCTGGTCTGCCCGGACGGAGATTACCTGACCACCGACGTAGCCAGCCTCCCCATCGCATTTGAGATCACCGATGATTTTGGCCTGGAGGCGGCGCGTTTGTGCTGCGAATTCCCGAACGGAGAGACAACCGTTCTGGATGAGGCCGCACCGCAAGGCTCGAAGCAGGCTCGTCTGGCGCACACGCTTGAGCTGGAACAATACGAGTTGAGCGTGGGTGATGGCATCCTTTTCTACGCCGAAGCCCGCGACGTCGACACGGGCCGAAAACGCGCGGACGCGAACGCCTGTAGCGAGGTGTACTTCATCGAGATACGCCCGTACCGGCAATACTGGCATTCGCAGGGAGGCGAGGGAGGCCCGTCGCCGCCCGGGCCGATGGCCGAAGACCTGACGACCATCCTGGAATATACGCGCGCGATTTTGAAGAAGACCTGGGCCATCGCGCAGACGCCGCAGCTCACGAAGGAACAGCGGTCACGCTTCGGACCGCTGCGTTCGGACGTTGAGTACTGTGAAAGCCGTCTGACCGCGATGCGTGACGACCCGGAAATGGGATTCACCGACGCCGCCAAATCGAAGCTCACCGAGATTGCCGGGCAGTACACCGAGGCCTCCGGCTGCCTGGCGAAGTCCGACGCGGCCGCGTCGCTGACGCCGACGAGAAACGCCTATCGGCTGCTGCGCAAGTTCATCGACGAGCTGCACTTGCAGTGGAGCCCGCCTCCGGAGAGCCAGAGCGTGCCGGAGGACAAGCCCGAACGCATCAAGCTGCAGGAAGAGCCCGACACGCCGCACATGGAAAAGGAGCGTATCGAGAGCAGACTCAAGAAGCTGCAACAGGAAATCGACGCGCTGCGCCGCCAACAGGAATCCGTGAAGGAAAATCTCGCGGACACGCTGCAGGAGGCAAGCCAGGACGCCGGCGCGTCGCAGTCATCCGGCGAGTCTTCTTCCGAACCTGCCGCCGGCCAACCCGGTGAAGCGTCCGCCCAGGGCGAGCAGAAGGCCGGCGAGACGAGACCTTCTCCCGGTCAGGAAGGTGGGACGCCCGCAGACCAGGGAAGCCAGGGCTCACAGCAGAGCGACTCTACACAATCGAGCGGTGCGGGCCAGCAAGGCCAGGGCACCTCCCCGGGACAGGGAACCGGCGGATCGGGCCCTTCCACCGGAGAAGGCTCCCAGGGACAAAGCCGAACCGGTTCCAGCGGGAGCAGTTTCTCTCAGAGCGCTTCGTCGGCGGCGCCGGGCGACCGCCCGGGCCAGGGCGGCGATTCCGCCGCCCGCCAGGACGCGGTCCTGCAAATGCTCCGGGCTAAGCAGCAAGCACTGCGCCGGCAGACGGCACAGGCGGACACCGAGTTAGGACGCATGCCCCTGTCGGAATACTCCTCGCATGCGCGGGCGCGGGACGACGCCCGGGAGCGCCTCGAGCGGGCCGTCGAGCAGATGAAAGAGCTTGAGGATACGCTGGGCGATCTTCGCTACCAGGGGCCGACGTCGGCGCAGCAGCGAGACGCGGCGACCGATCTGGCCGAGGCGATTGCCCGTCAGCTCGCCGAGGTGGAACGGGCGCTTCAGCGCGGCCTGTCTGCCGAAAACGGACAGAAGGAGGCGGACAAGGCCCAGGACATCGCCGAGCAGCTTGCGAAAGACGCCGAGGCGTTCGACGAGTCGGTCGATCCCGCCGACAAACAGGATATGCTGGCGCGTCTGGAGGCGGCCAAGCGCCTGCTGGAGAGCATGGCCGGCGTCCGGTGGGCCACCGTCGGCAGCGGGGGTTCGGCCGGGACGGGCCACGTCTACACCCGAAACCGACGATTGGGGCCGGCCGAACAGGCCCGCCTGCTGGCCCGCGAGTTCTGGTCCCTCTCTCTCCAGAGGCGAGAACGCCGGATTCAACCGGCCCAGGACGAATCATCCGATATCGAGTTCTTCGAGGCCGAGAACGAGTTCTTCGAAAGCGCCGCCAGGTTCAGGCCGCAGGGTGCCGAGAAATGATCTTCACCGACTACCCGGGACATTTCGTTGCCGCAACGCTCGTGCTGCTTTTCGCCGCGCTGACGTTTGTCTCGTACAGTTCGGCCGAGATGCGCAGACCCGAGCGCAAACTGCATCGCCGGCTGCTTATGGCCACGCAGTTGGCGGTCATCCTGGTGCTGCTCCTGATCGCCTGGAATCCCTCGACCCGGCAGGAGAGCGAGGTATTCGCCCAAAACGCGGTGCTGACGCTGTTCGACACGAGCGAGAGCATGTCCGTTGCCGATGACAGGCGACAGATGAGGCTGGACAAGGCGCTGGAACGTTTCGCAGAACACTTTGGGCGTCGCGGCTCGGAGGGCCCCGAGCATATCGTCTACGGATTCGATCGCTACCCCTACCACTGCGGCTCGGCGGACCTGTTGCGCCGCTGGGGCTCGGAGACGGACTTGCATTCGGTGTTGACGCTGCTGGCTCAGTACGCCGGCCCGGATCCTGCGGCCCGGGCTGAGAAAGACGTCCCGGACGATGCGAAAGACGCCAACGCGGCGGACGCGGTGCGAGAGGCTGATACGGAGAGGCTGGCCGGTGTGATTCTCTTCACCGACGGTCAAGCCGGCGATAAAACCCTGCACGCCTATCATTCCTTCCTGCCGAAGGATTTGCCGATTGTGCTCGTGGGCGTGGGCTCGCGCAGACGCGCGACGGATATCGCGGTGACCTCGATTGCCGCGCCCGCACAGGTTTGGATCGACAACGCCTACAAAGTCGGCGTCTGCCTTGCCGCGACGAACCTCCCGTCCGATGCCGTCGTCGTCGAGCTGCTTGAGGACGGGCAGGTGATCGACGCGCGACAGATCGGCCGCGACTCGTTCGCTCCCCGTGACAGCCAGACGTCTTCGGCCGGGCGCGGGCTTTCCGAGGCCACGGCCGAATTCGTGGTGCCGGCTCACCGACTCGGCGCGCACGTGCTTTCGGTGCGGGTCAAGCCGCACGCACGCGAGATCAACGTCGCCAACAACTCCCGCAGTGCGTGCGTGGAGGTGACACACGAACGACCGTTACGCGTGTTGCTGTATTGCCAGCGGGCCAGCTTCGACATCGGAAAGATCCGTCAGGCCCTGGCCTGGGACAAAAGCGTCGATTTGGCCCTGGGATTCGACGTCATCCGCGATCCGACGATATCGCAGCGCGTCTCCGCCGGACTCGGCCACACCGCACTGCCCCGCAAAACCGAGGAATTCAGCGCCTACGACGTCATCATCCTCGGCCCCTGCGATCTGATCCGGCTCGCCCCGGCGCAGCTCGAGGGACTGTACCGTTTTGTGACCGACCGGGGCGGAGGACTGCTGCTGTTGCCGGGTGAAACAGTAACAACGCTGGCAGCCTGGGGCGACGAGAAATCGATGGCGCTGCTGCCGGTTCTGCTGGACCGGGAGCAGGAACGCATCTGGCCCCCGGTCCCCGATGCGATCGACGTGACCTTCGAAGCCGAGGTCAGTCGCATCCTCGACCCCGAGCCGTTCAAGAACCGTGCGGAACCCATCGCGCCCTACCACGGAATCGCGGTGGTCAAGCCGGCGTCGCTGACGTTCGCCACGGTGCAGGACGTGCCGCTGGTGTCGGCCCATCGATTCGGTCGCGGCCGGGTCTGTTTGCTGAACGCCTCGAAGCTGTTCGTGCTCTACCGAGAGGATGAGCAAGGGGGATTGCTCGGCGAACTGCTCACGCGTCTGGTCGCGTACCTGGGCCGCACTCCGTCCCGGGGGGCCGGTATGGAGCTGTTTGTCGAACGAGCCAGCGACGATCCTCGGCGCGTCGTCTTCAGCGCATACGTTGTCGACAAGGCATTCCGGCCGGTATCCGGGGCCAACGTGCTTCTGACCATCGAGGACAAAGTCACCCGTATGGAAGCCGTCGGACAGGGTCGCTACAGGGCCGAGGTTGACTGGGGCGCCGCGCAATCCGTGGTCGCCACCGTCCAGGCCGAGAACGGCGGGCTGTTTCTGGGAGAGCGAACGATGGCAACGACCTTGCCGCCCGTACGCGATGAAATGTCCGAGGTGAACCTGGATGAGGAGTTTCTCCAAGCCCTGGCCCGGCGGCTCGGCGGTCGTTACGTCCACATCGACGAGATCGACGACGGCATCGCCGGGGCCTTTGTGCCGAGACGACAGACGGGAACCACGGAGAAGATTCAAAGCGCCTGGCCGATGTGGCCTCTGCTCTTGACGCTGTGCCTGCTGCTCTCGGCCCAGTGGTTTGTAAGACGCGCGGTGGGCCTGGTCTAAGGAAACGTGCAATGCTTTTGAAAGAGACGACAATTGGATGGGCGGTGGTTTCCGCGGTTGGTCTGGTTCTGACAACGGCGGCGCTTGTGAGCGCCGGCAACGAGGATTCGTCGACGGACAAAACATATGCCCTGATTGTCAGTGGCATCAGCCGGGATCCGTCCGACCGTCTGGCGCGGCGCCAGGCGCTCGAGACCTTGAGCGCCTATCTTCGCGGGCCGGCGGCGCTTGGGCCGGAGCAGGTGAGCGTGCTCATCGGCGACGACTCCGGCCTCACAGACCCGAACGTTCTGGCGACGGCAGAAAATGTGAAGACCGCCGTCGCCTCGATCGCGTCCGTTATCCGGGCGCAGGATCGATTCGTTTTCTGCTATCTCGGGCTGGCCAACGCGGTTTCGGA
This sequence comes from uncultured Pirellulales bacterium, assembly GCA_964415045.1. Lineage (GTDB taxonomy): Bacteria > Planctomycetota > Phycisphaerae > Sedimentisphaerales > Anaerobacaceae > CAYPZL01. Next base: position 52,191 of record CAYPZL010000010.1, read on the forward strand.
TACGTTGCGGTTCAATCTGCCGGGGCCGGACGTGACGCACGAGGCCCTGGCGGGCTGGCTCGGCGGCATCAAGTCAAAAACGCAAGTGGTCGTGCTGGATTGTCCCTGTGCGGCTTTGGCCGCGAAGGCCCTCGCCCGGCCGGGACGAATCAGCGTGTACGCCTCGACCGCAACGCAGGCGTACAGCACCGGTTTTACCGGCCGCTTCGTCCCTGCTCTGACCCAAATGGAAAACGACACCAACCAGGACGGCAGCGTCTCGCTCCTGGAAGCCTTCACGGCGACCACGAAAGAGACCGAGCAGTGGTATCGCCGGATACAGTGTTTGCCTACCGAGACACCGTCTCTGGAGGACAACGGCGACGGCGTTCCGAGCGAACGACCCTGGAGATATTCAATGGATGGCGGAGACGGCGCGCGGTCGGCGACCTTTTTCTTTGCCGCAGCGCAACAGTGAGCGATACAGATGGATTTCGGAACCGATAGAATGGAGCGACGCGACTTTCTCGCCTTGGCGGGCCGGACGCTGCTGGGCGGCGCGCTGGCCTCAACCGGTGCCGCCGGGCCTCATGATTCCGACAGCGGGCCGCCCGAACCGGGAGACTTGGACAAATACGACTTCGTGATCCCGCGCGTCCGGGTCCAGGAGCTGGCGTATCGAGGCCGCGGCAAAGGCCCCGACGTCTGGAACGTCCGGCCCGGAGGCGACGCCAACCTGCTGCGCGAGCTGACCAGAGTGATACGCTGCCGCGTCAAACCCATCCAGGGGACTTTTGACTGGCAGCCGCAATACGCCTTGCCGGGCCAGCTCAATGCCGTGGTCAATTTCGACGAGCCGAAGCGCCTGCGCGAATACCCGTTCCTCTTTATGACGGGCGAAAACCGCTACGAATTCACCGACAGCCAGAAGAAGAACCTGAAGGAGTACGTCACACGCGGCGGCTTTCTTCTCATAGACGATTGCGTGGTTGCCTCCGGCGGTGACTTCTTCTACCAGAGCTCGTATCGACTCCTGGAAGAGGTCTTCGGCTCCGGCGCCGTTCGCCCCATCCCGCGCGACCACGAGGTCTTCCACAACGTCTACGACCTCGGAGGCACCGGACTTCCGCTGTTGCACTACAGCGGGGACGGCCGACCGCATGGATTGAACCACGGCGCCCGAGGCCTTTTCGTCCGCGATCGCCTCGCGGTGTTTCTCAGTTCCACAGATCTCCACTGCGGCTGGTGTGACCGTCACGGCACAACGTGGGGCCTGGTCGGCTATCGCCAGGCCATCCAGATGGGTATCAACATCGTGATGTACGCCCTGACGCACTGAATCGTGTTTCCGCCGGGACCGTCAGGGGCCCAGCAGCGTATCGGCCAGGCAACCGGGCACCTCGTCGCCGCGACATTCGTCGGCACCTTCGGGCAGGTAGATGTCGTCCGCGGCATCGCCGAGAAGACGGGTACGGCTGTAGCGAACGTCGCCCCCACCGTAGAGAACGTTCTGTCCCCGGCGCCCGTGGTTCGGGCTGTTCAGACGCAGTCGGTCGGGATCGAGACGAAACGTCAGCCGCGCCGCGGTGCAAGCGGCCGGCTGCTCGAAGTGAGGATTCATGTCCGCCATGATGGGCAGTGCCGACAGCGACGTCTTCGTCGCAAACGGGTCGGACATGACCCGATAGCTGTAGGTGATGTGGTTTCGCGAGGGGAAATCGTTATGGACTTTGATCTGCGCCGGCGTGAGCGGAGACAGGCGGCCGTCTTTCCCGCCGCAGCAAACAAAATCTTGCGCCCTCTCCATGTAGCCGGATGTCAGCAGCAGATAGAGATTTCGCGTGTTCGAGTGGTTTTCCGGTCCCGGCCGGCCGATCCGGTTCCACGGCGCATCAGCGGCTCGAGCCATGGCCGGGAATCGGTCCTCGTGGTCGGCGCTGTACAGGTCCAGGCCACGGAAGATATTCGCCAGTTGTCCTTTGCACGTCAGCAGATCCGAGCGGTGACGCATGAGCTTCGACGACGGGATCAGAATACCAACGAAGAGAAGGACCGACGCTGCGACGGCGATCACGTTGCTCAGATTCTGCCGCCGGGCGAGCTTGAGAACCCTCGCCGGCGGCGGCGCAGAGGCCAAGTGCTCTCGGGCCAGCTCGCGCAAGCGCTCGACCGTACGATCCGCCAGCTCGCCAGGGCAGGCCGGCGGAGATATCGTTCTCAGAGGAGCGAGGGCGGCGGAAATTCTGGCGTGACTCTTCGCCGCTTCGTCGTTACCGGCGATGAGTTGCTCGGTCTGCGCGGTTTCCTCGGGAGCGGACAGGCCGAGACAATGTTGAAAGACCAGATCCTTCTGTTCCTGATCGAACCCAGACATCAGACCACCATAGATGTTGTTCTTGCCGCGGTTGCGACGGCCGTTGCTCTCGCGTCGTACCTTATATCATTTATCACTGGGTCTAATATACTGTCGTCGGCGGCGTGTTGTTTGCGGAAATCCGGGTGCAAATCCAAAAAGCCCGTTTGTGCGGGGCCCTCTGGCTGGTTCGCCCCCCCCCGGTACCGGGCAGAGATCGCGTTGCCGCCGGGGGAGGGAAATGTTATGCTGACGTCTCCCGCAGACGGCCCGCCAGATGCGCCGAGGCCGGAGGCGATGCACCGGTGCCTGCGTCAGGAAGGCAGATTCTCTGGAGGCAGCTCATGCGAACACGACTTTCATTCAATGCGGTCGCCCTTCTGTGGGCGGCGGGCGCTTCCGTGTTCTGTACTACAATCCTTCAGGTTCTTGTTTTTTATGCGTGATTTTCATGCTGCG
>CAYPZL010000011.1:0-52927 GCA_964415045.1 uncultured Pirellulales bacterium
AGCGACTCCTGGTGGCCGCATGAAAACCAATACAAAAATCAGTCAACTTGAGTTCAAGGAAATCAAACCAACGATTTCCTTGAAGAATATAAGCCTAATCTCCATTTTGCAAAACTCCTCCTCCTTATTCCATGTTCCCCGGCTTGTGCCGATGCGCCAGAGCCCGGTCAAAATAGTCATCCAGAAGTTCGATTTCGAATTCTGCGATCACCTCATCCACGGTCTTGGTCTCGTGTTTGCTGGTGATCAGCACCGAGCCGAGGCAGCCGGGGTCGCTGATGTCCACACGCGGGCCGTATCTGGCGTTGAGCTTTCTCAAGCGTTCCCAGTTATAGTCCAGATGTGCCACGGCGCAGTCGAGATTGACGGTGGCGACCGCGTAATCGAAGTAGTTCGTCGTGGACGCGACCACTCGCCCGAGAGGGTCGCGGATCTCGGAAAAGGTCCCCCGGCCCGCGATGGCGCCGACGAAGTGGCACCGGCAGGAATACGCCCAATAGGCCTGCATCAATCCGCCGTGGTACATCGAGGAGAACAGGATCAGGTCGGGCTGTGCCTTGGCGTATTTGAGTCTGAGCTCGTCGAAGTTCAGGTCGAAGCAGATGGCCATGGCGACCCGCCCGAAATCACACTCGAAGATTGGCGCGTTTCGGCCGCAAAGGATCCGGTTGTCGATTTCTCCGATCGTCGGGTGGTTCTTGTTGTATATCCCGGTGACCTGGCCGCTGCGGTCGATCAGCACACTGGAATTGCGCCAGGTGCCGTCCTTCATCACGCGGTGCGCCGAATAGACGATGTAGCAACGGTTCTCCCGGGCCACCGTCGCGAAGAAGTCGCGGACCTGGTTCTGGCGGACTTGGTAATACCGCCCTTGTTGTTCGTGGCTGAATCCGCTCGGGCGGTCGCACGCTTCCGGCACGACGATCAGATCGGGCTTGTCCGGCAGGACGCGGGCGAACTTGCCTTTCCAGTGGGCGATCATCCGGTCCACGATCTGCTGTGGTTCGGTGTCGGCGGCAACGGACAGCGGAGCGCACCCCAGTGTGGCTATTGTGATGGTTCGCTGCTTCTTAGGTACGCCGTTGCATCTCTGCCGGCGCGAGGATGGACCGGCCGTTGCCTCTGCGGCCAGGAGCAGGCACGCCAGCAATGCCTGTGAAAGCAACGTTCCTGTTCGTTGGTGTTGAGAGATGCGGCTCATGATATGTTCCTTCGCTCGTAGCTCAGACGTTGTCGGGGATGACCCAGGGCTCTCTGTAATTGGCCTTGAGCAGGCGGTTGGCTTGCTCGTCTCCGATGAATCTCTCGCTTTCGCCGTCCCATTTGAGCTTTCGGTTGCCGAGGCGGTACGAGATATTCGCCAGGTGGCACAGATTCATCGAGTAGTGTCCGTCTTCGATGTCCGTTTTGGGTTTCTTGCGGTCCCGAATGCACTGGAGGAAGTCGTCGAAGTGCAACTCGACGATGTTGCCGAATTTGCGTTCCGACGGTTCCGAAACGACGGGGTGCGATTCGCGCGTTCTGGGGTCGCCTTCGAAGACCTGCCATCCTCCGCCGTGCCGGCCGAAGAACATGATGCCCTTCGACCCGCAGACTTCGATCCGGGTGGCGCTGAAGAGCCAGTCGGGGTACTTGCTCTTGTCGGGCAGGTGCACGATGCGATGGTAGTAGGGGCACCAGAAGGCTCCTTCCATCAGCAAGGTCACTTTGTCGAATTCAAACGTGGCGAACTGCGTGTCGGGCTGCTCCCGTCCGTCGTTGAAATGATAGACACCGCCGGCGTTGCAGACCGTATCGGGGCTTTTTTTGCCGATCAGCAGGCGGGCCAGGTCCACCTGGTGAATCAGGTCGGCCGTGAGGGCCCCGGTGTAGTAATCCCAGTACATCTGGAACCACTGGCCCGGACGGTAGGGCATCCTGGGCGACGGGCCACACCATAGATCGTAGTCCAGACCCTCTGGAACCGGCTGGACCGGCGGCAGTTGATAGGCCCACCCTTGCTGCATCAGGTACACGCGGGCCAGCTTGACCTCTCCCAGTTTGCCGCTGCGAATGTACTCGATCGCCTTGTCCACGTAGGGGGCGCTGCGCGTCTGCATTCCGACCTGGACCACCCGTTTGTACTTGCGGGCCGCTTCGATCATCTTCCGGCCGTCCCAGATGCTCATGGATTGGGGCTTCTCCACGTAGACGTCCTTGCCCGCCTGGCACGCCATGATCGTCGCCAGCGCGTGCCAGCGGTCCGACGTCGCGACAACGACGGCATCCACCTCCTTGTCCTCCAGCATCTTGCGGAAATCCTGGACGAACTTCGGTTTGTAGTCGTGGTCTTCCATGACGATCTCGGCGGCCGGTCCGTAACGCCGGGTGTCCGCGTCGCAGATGTACTTGATGTACACGTCCGACCGCTTCACCAGACTGCCGAGCAAGGCACGGCCCCGGCCTCCCACGCCCATGATCCCCAGAACGATTTTGTTTCCCGCCGCGATGCTTTTGCCTCCCGGAAGCACCGTGAAAGTCGCCGCAGCGCCTATGGAACCTTTCAGAAAGTCCCTGCGATCCAATGCACTCATCTTCCGTCTCCTGTCACAAATGATGTCTGATCGGCTCGTACCGACTTCAGTTTCCGTGTTGGTTACCGGGCTTGGCCCGGGCCTCTCACGCCGCGGAAACCCATGATGGAATTCTCCTTGAGCGGCAATTGCGTCGCACCCGTGATGGCATCGCAGCCCTCGGGGACCGCCATCCAGGAGCCGCCGCGCACCAGCCGAAACCCGTCCAGGCCAACGTGGTACGAGGTCGAGTACCAATCCAGCGTCCACTCGGCCACGTTGCCGGCCATGTCGCAGACGCCGTACGGGCTGTCGAATTTCGGGAAACTGCCGACGGGGGCCGTCTGAGCGAATCCGTCGTCTTCTCCGTCGTAATTGCAGCGGTAGAGGCCGTTGGCGTCCGGCGTCTCGTCGCCCCAGGGATAGCGCCGCTCGGGGAGGGGATTGGGCTTGGCCCGGTTCTCATCGCCGTCGAGGTAGAGCCCGCCGCGAAAGGCCTTCTCCCATTCGGCCTCGGTCGGCAGTCGCAGCCCGCACCAGCGCAGGAAACCCACGGCGTCGTACCATGATACATACGTCACCGGATAGTCGTTTCTCCCGGGGGCTACGTCGTAGGTTGAATCATCCCGGCGGATGATGCCGCAGCGGCCGGTGTGCGCCATCCGCCGGTTATAGCCGGCGCCTTCGCCGCCGATTTCGTTCAGGTAATCGACGTACATGGCGATGGTCGTCTCGTACCTGGCGATGTAATACAGCGGGAGATCGCGGCGCGGTTCGTGCTTCTTCGATTCATCCCGGCCTGCGCCCGGAAGGCTCTTCATAACGAATCGGCCCGCCGCAACCCGCGCCATGGGGATCGCGCGCACGCGGACCTCCACGAGACCCAGATCCGGAAATTCGCTCTCCGACGTTCCCCACCACACGATCTTCTTGTGTCCCGGCTGTTCGACGATGTCGAAACCGTTGCCGCGCAGAGTGCTCGCGGGCACGAGCTGCCAGGTGTCACCACCGTCCTTACTGAAGCGCAGGAAGACATAGGCAGGCAGCGCCGGCGAGAGGCTCGGCTCGTCCAGATCGTATTCCACGACGATTCGAGGGCCCGCCAGCTCGGTGGGCTCTGCGCGGACCTTTACGTTGGCCAGCGGCAGCCAGCCGGCGGCGCAGCAGCACGGAGGGGCCATGACAATGGCGGCAAGCAGCACTACGGCCAGACGAGACATACGCAGCTCCAGTCGTGACATTCAGCAGCGGCTCCCGGTTCGATTCGATCCGCCGCTCCATCGGCGCGTCGCATTCTAACACATATTGGTGGAGATATCGACAGTTGTTGGCCCCGTGTGTTTCGGTCGGGCCCATGAGGCAACTGTTATCGTTTATGGCATCCCGGCTGCCCAGATGGTACAATCCGCTGCGTGTACAGTGCGGGTATGTCCATCGACCGCTGAGCCGGGCGATATCTCGCCGCCGACAGGGCATGACATCCCGTTGTTATCGTTTTCGTTACGCTTCGGTAGAAGGGAGAAGTCATCATGAAGGTTCGTGTGTGTGTGGGCTTGATCCTGGCTATGGCGCTCGTGCCCGAGGCATCGGCGTTCGCCGAACAGTCGGGCGACATTCGGGAATTGAAGCTGCGCGACTGGCAGCCGCGCTCCATGTTGAAGACCAAGCAGAGCAAGGTCGAAAAACCGGCGTATCCGGTTTTCGACGTTCACAATCACCTGGGCGGGGGCAAAGATTTCCTGACGCCCGAGCGCGTCCAGCGGTATCTGGCCGAGATGGACGCCGCGGGCGTCCGCACGGTGGTGAACCTCGACGGCCGATGGGGCACGCGGCTCAAGGAAACACTGGCGGCGCTGGACGAAGCGCATCCGGGGCGTTTCCTGACGTTTGCCCTGCTGGATTTCCGCGGGATCGACGACGAGGACTGGGGCCGGCGCGAGGCGCAGCGCCTGGAGGAGAGCTTCCGCGCCGGCGCGAAGGGCCTGAAATTCCACAAGTCCCTGGGCCTGTCGTATCGCTACAAGAACGGCAAGCTCATGCCGATTGACGATCCCAAGCTGGACCCGGTCTGGGAAATGTGCGCCAAGTACAATCGGCCCGTGATGATTCACACCGCCGACCCGGCCGCCTTCTTCACGCCGCTGGACCGTTTCAACGAGCGCTGGCACGAGCTCAACGCGCATCCGAACTGGCTCTTCCACGGAGACCGGTTCCCTTCCCGTGAGGAACTCCTCGCGCAGCGCAATCGCGCCATCGCCCGGCATCCGAACACGAAGTTCATCTGCGCCCACTTCGCCAACAACCCGGAAGATGTCGCCACCGTGGCCAAGTGGCTGGACAGCTATCCCAACATGTACATCGATATCGACGCGCGCATTTCTGAACTGGGCCGCCAGCCCTACACGGCGCGGAAGTTCTTTCTGAAGTACCAGGACCGCGTCATGTTCGGCACCGATACGACGCCGCGCCGCGAGGCCTATCACACGTACTACCGCTTCCTGGAAACGGACGATGAGTACTTCGACTGCGCCTCGGGGCACCACCGGCAAGGGTTCTGGATGATCTACGGCGTGTTTTTGCCGAAGGATGTGCTGGAAAAGCTATATCACAAGAATGCCGATCGCCTCTTCTTCGGTGCGTCGGCCGCTGCCGGGGAGCCGGCCGCCAGGATGCTGCGCGTGACGCAGACGGAGGATTTCGTCGTGAACGGTGCCGGCGACGCTGCTGCCTGGGAAAAGGCCGACTGGGAGCCGCTGCACCGGCGCAGCTCCGAGGGCCATCCCTACGAAACGCGTTTCAAGATGCTCTACTCAGAGACCGGTCTCTACGTGCTCATGGAGGGCGAGGATCGCACGATCACCGCGACGATGAACGAGGACTTTCTGGATTTGTGGAATGAGGACGTGTTCGAGTTCTTCCTGTGGCCCGACGAGCGGTACCCGGTGTATTTCGAATACGAGATCTCGCCGCTGGGGTACGAGTTGCCGATCATCATCCCGAATTTCGGCGGCCGGTTTCTCGGCTGGCGGCCCTGGCACTATGAGGGCGCCCGCAAAACGCAAAAGGCTACCGCGGTCACCGGCGGCGCCAAGCGCTCGGGCGCCCGCGTGACGGGCTGGAAAGCCGAGGTGTTCGTTCCGTACGAGTTGCTCAAGCCGTTGCAGAGCGTTCCTCCACAGCCCGGGACGCGGTGGCGCGCCAATTTCTACCGGGTCGACTATGACGGCGGGCGCAGCACAAGCTGGGATTGGACCCGGGTCGGACCGAGTTTCCACGAATTTGACAAGTTCGGGACGCTCGTGTTCGAGTAGAGATCCAGGCAGAGTCGGTACGGACACGCGGCAATTCCAGTACCCGTGAGGGGGAGATTGCTTCGCTGCGCTCGCGATGACATCAGGGCCGTGTCGGGCATGGCACGGCCGGGATCGGTCAGACCAGCTCGGCGCTGTGGTCGGGGATCCAGGCGTCGGTGCCGTCACCAAGCTCGATGTGAAGCCAGCCGGGCCGCTGCTCGACGAGCTCGAATTCGGTGCCGGCGTGCAGCGGATCTTTGAAGCTGGGCGGGTAGTTCGGACCATCCCCCTGACGGGCCACAATCTCCGGGGCCGTGATGACTCCATACGCGGTGTGGGCGCGCCGATGCGAATCGATGACCACGGATGTGAGGAAGCAAACCAGCAGAATCGCTGCCACAACCGTTACGGCGGATGTGGCGGGCCCTCGGCCGACCCAGATCATGACCGTCAGTGTCACGCAGAGGGTGGCAAAGAACAGGCAGGCCAGAAAAAAACGCGTTTGAAGTGCCGTGTCGTAGTGCCAGAAGAACAGCGTTTCGAGCACACGTCTTTCCGTTTGCACCGCGACTTTGTCGATCCGCTGACTGCGGGCGAAGGCGAGGTTTTTCTGGATGTTGATGTCGCCGCCGTCGAGCTTGGCGGCCCGGCGATAGTTGAGGATGGCTCTGCCGATATCGGCCTTCAGGAAGTACGCGTTGGCGAGGTTGTAGTAGAGCCGGGCGTTCTGAATCTGGCCTTGCTCGACGATCTTGCGGTAGAGGAGGATGGCCTGGTCGTAGAGCTCGTTGGCACGGGTTGAGTCGTTGGCGGCGTTGGCCTGCTGGAAGGCGGTGTTGGCCTCGTTGAGCAGGCCGTAAAGTTGCTCCTGGGGCAGTTCCGCAGCAGCGGGGACCGCCAGAGGCGGACTGATGAAGGTCAACAGGATGACAAGGGTCTTGGCAACGTTCATTTCGAGGATTGCTTCTCGATCAAAGATATCATTTCAATCGTTTCCTGGACCAGATCCGTGCCGACCTTTGTTTCCATGGGCGCGTAGCGAGCGGCTTCACACGCGGCGACGCAGTCTCCAAATTTCCCGGCCGTCTGCGCGTCGCCGGTGGCCTCGGCGATGATTTCCCGGCAGTCATCGGGTGTCAGCGAGGCCGCGACCCTGTCGAAACGGTCGCCGACATATCCTTTCATCACGGCGACGAGGCGTTCATGCTTCTGGTTGGACGATTCTGCGGCGATTCGCTTCAACTGTCCCACCGCTGTTCGGCACGCCTGTCGCCTGCGCTTGCGGGCGGCGGCTTCGGGGTTGCTACGCCCGGCCAGCTTCACCGCCGCACTGACGACCAGGCCGAGCAGCGGGATCGACCACAACACCGCGTAGCCCGGGCTGGCCAGGGCGGCAAGCGGCGCGAATGCTTCATTTCGCAACGCTTCGGGTCCGTAGTAATTGGCCGAGAGCCCCTTGCGAATCGCTTCCACTTTGCGGCTGACCGTCCCGACGGCGGTGCCCTCCACGTCAGCGTTGGTCAGGACGCGGGTCGGCGCGACGTCCAGCTTGATTGGTTCGGTTTCGGTAACGACGTACTTGCCCTGCTGCGGGTCGAAGTACGCCAGCGGGATACCGGGAATCTCCGTGACCGCGTCGTTGTTGGCCCGGATCGTTTGCGTGAAGATCTTCTGCCCGTCTTCGATCACGGGCGAGGCCTTCTCGGCGGGAATCTTGAAATTCGCCGCCAGGGCCGGGATCTGCTCGAGAGCGGGCCACTGCACCGGCTTGAGATACGGGTTGCCCCCGATCCGGATGGTCAGCGTAATCGGGTCGCCCACGTTGACCTGGGTGGGCGCCGCGGTGGCGGCGATCGTGTAACGGCCGACCAGACCGTAGAACTGCGCCGGCTTGCCCGCCTCCGGAACGGGCAGCACCTCCAGCTCGACGGGGTCCGACTGGACCGAAACGCGTCGGTACTTGTACGCTTCAAACATGCTCCGCGTCCTGGCGACGGCCATGTTCGTCGAGACGCGGACCGGGTCGAGTGCGAGACGCCCGGCTCGCTTCGGGATGAGTATCTTGCTGAACGAGATGATAGCGGCTTGTACGCCTTTGATGATCTCCCGGTTCTCCGTCACCGTCACGGGGACGCCCGCGATGGTGACGCGATCCTTGGCGTAGGCGCCCGCCGACCCCGATACCTCCTCGATGTAGAAATCACCGGACGTGAAAACCGGCACGTCGAACGAGGCGTCCTGAACGTGCGTCGTGACAATCCATTTGACCGTCATCAACACGGGCTGGCCGACATAGCAGCGCTCTTCCGAGAGGGTAAACTCCAGGGAGAGCCGGTCGGTGGTCCCCGGCGCCGAGACGGTGACCTCGACTGGGTTCGTGGTGAACTTCTCGCCTTCGACGAAGACCGTCACCGCGGGCAACGACATGGTGCCGGGACCCTGGGCGGTGATGGCGTAGTTGGCCGAGTAGCTCATGGTGACCCGGTCGTTGAACTGCTGCATGGAGGTGCCGCTGCCGGCCGGACGCGGTTTGAACGGGTCCAGCGGCGAGATGTCGATCTTGCTCGGTCTGGCGCCGCCTTCGACCACGATCGAGTATTGAAATACGTCGCCCGGGTAGATGACGGTGTCGGCGTTGACCCTGGCGTAGACGCGCGTGCGTGCCGGGCTGCTCGCGGCCGCCACGAGCAGGACAGCGAGACCGAACGATATGGTTCCGGCGAAACGAAGCATCCTACCAGTCTCTTTCGACCTTCCGGGTCTGCGGTCTTTGAAGAATTCGTCGCTGTTCTTTCTGCCGCTGCTCTTTATCGAGGATTTCCTGGGCGGTGGCATCGGGCACCACCGTCTCTTTCTGCTGTTGCTGGTCCTGTGTCTGCGGTTGCTGTTGCTGCTGCGGTTCCTGCTTGTCCTGCGTTTCGTTGGGGTCCTGGGACCCGCCTGCATCCTGCGGCTGGTTGGGGTCCTGAGCCTCGTTCGGGTCCGGGGACGAGTCGGGTTTGCCCTGGCCTTCCGGCGGGGTCTGCTGTTGCCCCTGCCCCTGCTGCTCCTGCTGTTGCTGGTCCTGTTGGCCCTGCTGTTTCTTCAATTGATCGAGGAGGTCCTTGATCGTGAGGCGGGCCACTTCGATGTTTCGGGCGGCTTTCTCGTTCTCGGGGTCGATCTCAAGCACCTGGCGCCAGTGGGCGATGCTCGTCTTCATGTCCTCGACGGCCTTCTGCAAATCGGAATCGCGCTGTTTCGAGCCCCGCTGGAAAAAGCAGTTGCCCAGGTTGTATTTGGCCCTGGCCACCAGCGCCATGTCCTTGCTCTCGGCGGCGACTTCCTGGTACAGGTCGATCGCTTCGCCGAGATCGTCCAGCCGGTAGTAGCTGTTGGCCTTGTTGAACTTCGGCTCCAGTGCCTCGGGCCGCTCGAGAAGCACCTCGTTGTACTTGTTGATCGCCTCGGTGTACTCGGCCTCGGCGAACAGCTTGTTGCCTTCGGCGAGCATCTCCCGCGCAGAGTCCGCCCGCGCCCCCGCTACGGCCAGCAGAACCAGCGGCAAAACCATCCAGCTATACAACTCTTTTGCGTTCACGTATCAGCGCCTCGCCAATCAGCAATGCGATTGCCAGAGCAATGAAGATCTGGAACTTCTCATCGTATTTCATCATCGTCACCGACTCAAGCTCGCGTTTCTGGGCCGACGCGATCAGGTCCTCGTAGATCGCGCCGAGGTCCATCGTTGTGCCGGGCTGGACCGAGAGGTACTTGCCGCCTTCGGTGGCGTAGGCCACCTCCCGCAACGTGTCGCTGTCGAGCTTGGACCAGACCTCCTGTCCCTGGTAGGTCAGGAAGGTGGTCTGGCCGTCGGGCCCGGTGATGGGAATGCGCGACCCGGTCACGTCGTCGCCGAGGCCGATGGCGATGATGCGCACTCCCTCCTGGGCGGCCTTCTCCGCCGCCTCGACGGGGAAGCTGTCGTGATCCTCGCCGTCGGTGATCAGGATCATGTCCTTGTACTCGCGGCTGTCCTTGTCGAAGACTTCTTCGGCGGCCTTTCGGATGGCGTCGCCGATCATCGTACCGCCCCGGCTGGTGCTCTCGGTCGAGATGTCCGCCAGCGCCATGCGCACGAAGGCGTAATCCTGCGTCAGCGGGCATTTCACCGTGGCGTTGCCGGCAAACGTGACGATGGCGATCCGGTCGCCCTGGAGGACCTCCAAGAGGTCCGAGATGGCGATTTTCGAGCGTTCGAGCCGGTTCGGCTTGATGTCTTGAGCCAGCATGGAACGCGACGTGTCCAGCAAAATGGCGACGTCTCGTCCCTTGCGTCGAATCTGCTGTGGCTGCGGATTCCACTGCGGCTCGGTCAACGCCATGACGATGCTCACGAAGCCGGCGACGAGCAGGACCGCCTTGAACACCTGCTTTTTCATACTGACGCTGTTGTTGATCTTCCGCAGCATCTCGTTGCTGGCCAGCACGCGCAGGGTTTGGGTCTTGCGCCAGAAGCACCAGATGTAGGCCGGGATCAGCACCACCGGCACCGCAAATAGAAGCCACAACGCTTTGTCATTGCCCAGATTCATAATGCCATCAAGGATCTCATTTTGACACTTGCCTGTTTCTTGATTGTCTTCTCAGGGTATCTTCCGAAACACGGTGCAGCCGGCCAGCATCTCCAGCGTCAACAGGGCCAGAGCGGGCAGAGTCCAGCGGCCGAACTGCTCGGCGTACTGCGTATATTGTACGGATGTCACTTCCGTTTTTTCGAGCTCATCGATGCGCTTGACCACGGCGCGCAGAGCCTCCGCGTCGCCGGCCCGGCTGTAGAAGCCGCCGGTCTTGTCGGCGATGGCCTTGAGCAACTCCTCGTCCAGCTCCTGACGCGTGGGCATGCGAAAGGTGCCCAGCGCCGTCTGGACGGTCGTATAGGCCTGGTCCGATCCGATGCCGATGGTGTAGATTTTGATGCCCCATTTCCGGGCCAGTTCTGCCGCTTCCAGCGGATCGTACTGGCCGCGGTTGTTCTGCCCGTCGGTCAGCAGGATCATGGCCTTGCTCTTGATCTCGAATCCGGCGCGCCGGGGTTGGCCCGACTCGTCCGTGCCGGCGAATCCCAGATTGGCATTGCGTCGTTCGATTTCCTCCTCGGCTTTCTTGAGCCGGGCCGCCGCCAGGGCGATGGCGTCGCCGATGGCGGTGCCGTCCTCGCTGCGCAGGCTGACGATATCCGTCTTTTTCAGGAACTCGCCGAGGACATTGTGGCTGAGCACGAGGGGGCACACCGTGTCGGCGTACCGGGCGAATGTCACCAGACCGATCAGGTCGCCGGTCCGGCCGCCCAGGCCCTTCTTGTCGCCTGCAATGAAATCGGCGAGCACCCGCTTGACCACCTCCAGGCGGTTCATCTTCTCCCCGTAATAGTCCATCTCCGTATTCATGCTGCCCGACCGGTCCACCACCGTTTCGATGGCGACCCCTTCGGTGGAGATTTCCGACAGGACCGTTCCTTTGCGCGGCCGGGCCAGGGCCAGGATCAGCAGGGCCAGGCACAGCAATCTCGCCGCGACCAGAAGGGGACGAAATCGCAGCCGCCAGGAGACGGGGCAACGCCGCATATCGATCAGGCTGGGAAACTTCACCGCCGCGACGCGCTTCTTGCGCAACATCAGGTATCCCAGAAAGGGGATGACCAGGAGCAACAGCAACGCCCAGGGCGAATACAGCTCCATCTACGCCACCTCCGCCTCGATTTCCTGTTCGGGTTTCACTTTGTCGGTCACGTCCACCTTGTGCTCCTGCGATTTGGTGCGCTCGATGAAGTCCTTGACCAGATCGAACGTGTGCTGGATCTGCTCGCTCGTCGGATCGTGTTTGGCGAATTTGACCAGGTCGCAATGCGCCAGGAACTCGCCCAACACCTTCTTGTCCGAGGCCGACAGCACGTCGGTCGATTGCAGTTCCGAGAGGAACTCCTCGGTCGTGCGTTCCGGCGCGTGGAGGTCGAAGCGGTCCTCGATGTAGTGCCGCAGGATACCGCTGATGCGCTCGTAGAACTCCTTGATTCTGCCTGCCTCCACCAGATCCTCGGCGACGAGGACACGCAAGCGGGCGTAGGCGATTTCGTGTGCCGGCCGAAAGATACGGATCAGCTTTCGGGCTCGTTTCTGCTGCGACAAGAACCACGTGAGAGGAATCGTCACCAGCACCACGGCGACCGGTATCCAGACCCACCAGTAGGATGACTCTTTTGGCATGGCGACGGGCCCCTCGATATCTTCGATCACCAGTTCGGCGCGCTGATCGCCCAACAGCGACGTGACCTCGACGGTGATCGGCTCGCTCGTTAGTTCGTGTGTGTTATCGGGTTCGTTCGCGTCGTGGAACGAGAAGACAAACGCCGGGATTTCATAGCTGCCCGACAGGAAGGGCTCGAGCTTGTACTGGTACGTCGTCACGACGTTGTTTTGCTCGTCGAGTCTCGTGCCCAGATTGTCCCAGTCCACGATGCCGAAGTTTTCGAGGACCTTGTCCACGTTGGGCATCTGTATCTCGTACTCCGGCTGCACGGTCGCCTCAAATTGCAGCAGCACCGTTTCGGCGATTGTCAGGCTGGTCCGGTCCAGGCGGACGTGGATCGTCGCCGGCCCGCGCTCGTAGACCTTGTCCACTTCAAATTCGCTCCCAGGCGTACCGTCCCCCGAGTCCTGACCGCAACCGGGGCAGAGCAAGAGCGCCGTCCAGCAAGTCATGACGAGCCAGCTCGAATGGAGAATTCGTAGGATGGGCTTTAGCCCATGCGGTTTCTTCGCCCGAACGGTTCGGTCCCGGCGCGCCGGAAGGCTAACGCCCATCCTACGAACTTGTGGTTGATTTGCTTTGTCCGGCCGCATCATTTTGTCGTTGGCGCCTCAATCGGCTGGTTGGGTTCGGCCGGCACGAATGCCGACGTGTGAATAACGACATCGTACTCGTTCATCATTTCGTCGATATACTCGCGCCGCACGTCCTCCTGCTTTCGACGCAGCAATTCCATCATCACCTGCTGTCTGACTTCCTCGAAGCTCTTCTGTCGCTTGGAGGATTTTTCTTCCACCCTGACGATCTCCCATCCGTTCTCCGTCTGGAACGGTTTGTCCAGGACCGCCGGCGCTTCGGCGGCGAAAATGGCCTCGTTGATCTCGTTGACGTCGCCGATGCCGGGAACGTACGAGCCCTCGACGACGTCGCCTTCGATTTTGCCGCCGTTAGCTTTCGTGGCCTCGTCTTCGGAGAGCTCTTTGGCCAGCTCGGCGAAATCCTGGCCGGCCTTGATGCTTGCCAGCACCTCGTTGGCCTTCTCCTGTTCGCTTACGCGGATGTGGCTGATCTTTGCCCGGGCCGGCTCGATGTATTTGTCCTTGTGGGCCGCGTAGTACGTCTGCACGTCTGTTTCGGTAATATTGATGCGCGAGGCGAGCCGCTCATTCATTAATTGTCCGCTCAGCACCTGGCGCGTGACTTCGTCAACGAGCCTCTTGACACGGGGTTTTTCGCTCAGCTCTTCTTTCAGGGCCTGGCGGTAGAGAATCTCCTGGGCCAGGAAGCTTTGCAGGAATTCCTGTTTCGCCTGCGGGCTGCGGGATTGCTCCAGGAGTCGCTTCTTTTGCTCGTTGAGCTGTTCCGGCGTCAGAAATGCCTCCATCGGCGCCAACTGGTTTTCGATGTTTTCCTCGATCAGGGCGTCCAACCGCGCTTCGGTGATCTTCTCGGGGCCGATCTCGGCGACGACTTTACCGCCGGCGGCCTCGGCGGGCCGCAGGCTCGTGCGATCCATCAGCTCATAGCGCAGGGCGGCGAACTTGCCGAGCCTCTCGAAACACTGCTTCACATGGCTGTTGATCTCGGAACCGAGCTCGTCTAATTGGGCCGTCGTCTCGCTGCGGTAGTACTGCTCGATGGCCTGGCCATAGAGGCCGGCCTTCTCCAACAGCGTGCCGATCTGGAAGAGGATTTTGGCCCGCTCGGTGTCATCCAGGCTCGCGGTGGCCAGATAGTCCTGCCAAGCGGCGGCCGCTTGCTCGTAGAGGCTGCGCTGGGCGAGCTTGGCCGCCAGCGCTCGCGTCTGTTCCGCCGAGAATCCGACCGCAGTGGCGGGCGAGGCGGGTTGCCTGCCCGATAAAGCGACCCACAGATTCACGCCGGCCAGCACCGCCAGAACGACCAGCAGCAAAACCGTCAGTACCCCGGCCACCGAGGTCTGCTTCTTCTTCTCCGGAAGCGAGAAATCCAGCTTGTCCGTCATCGTCCTTTCGTTCCTCAGTTCTGTTCGGCGTCGGCACGCGTCAGTGGCGTCGGTGCCGCATGTGGAAAAACTGAATCATATCGTTTATGTACGGCCGGTCCGTCGTGACCGGGATGAAATCCACGTTGATCGACCGGAGCATACCGGTCAGCTCGTCGAAGCGGCGCGAGCTGTGGGCGCCGTACTGGCTGCGGAATCGAGCGCTCGAGGTATCGACCAGCATGATCTCGCCTGTCTCGGCGTCCTGCACCTCGATCAGGCCCACCGAGGGCATGGCGATCTCGACCCGGTCGCGCACGGGCACGGCAACCACGTCGTGACGCCGGTTCAGCAGGCTCAGCGGCTTCTTGAAATCGCTCTCAATGAAATCGGACACCAGGAACACCGTGGCCCGCTTGCGAATCACGCGGGCGATGTAGTCCAGGGCCTGCGGGATGTCGGTCTTGCGCTTGGGCATCTTGAAGGCGAGCAACTCGCGGATCAGACGCAGGACGTGCCGGCTGCCCTTCTTCGGCGGAATGAACAGCTCGATGCGGTCGGTGAAGATCAGCAGGCCCACCTTGTCGTTGTTCTTGGCGGCGGCGAAGGCCAGCACCGCGCAGAACTCGGCCGCCAGCTCGTTCTTCATCTTCTCCACGGTGCCGAACTCGCCCGAGGCGCTCAGGTCCACCGCAAAAAGCACCGTCATCTCGCGCTCCTCGACGAAGCGCTTGATAAAGGGCTTGCCGGTGCGGGCGGTGACGTTCCAGTCGATCGTGCGAATGTCGTCGCCCGGCATGTACTCACGGACCTCGTCGAACTGCATCCCCCGGCCTTTGAAGACGCTCTCGTACTGGCCCGCAAAGCTCGCGTCCACCGCCCGGGAGGTGTAAATCTGAATCTGTCGAATTCGCTTTATGAGCTCTTCAGGTATCATGCAGAAGAAACGCAAAGGTCAATATCAAAAATTGCGGAATCCCGGCGTGCGGGGATGACCTCCTCAATTTTGCACTTTGCTTTTTGCATTTTGATTTCCCTACGGTACTTCGATGTTGTCGAAGATGGTCTTGATGACGTCTTCGCTCGTCTTGTCCTCGGCCTCGGCCTCGTAGCTGACGATGACGCGGTGCCTCAGGACGTCCATGCCGATGCTCTTGACATCCTGCGGCGTGACGTAGCCGCGTTGCTGGACGAAGGCGTGGGCCTTGGCCGCCACGGCCAGATAGATCGTCGCTCGCGGCGAGGCCCCGTAGTTGATGAAATTGCCCAGCTTCAGCCCATACTTGTCCGGCTCGCGCGTCGCGCAGACGATATCGACGATGTAGTCCTTGACCTTCTCGTCGATGTAGATTTCATCGACGACCGAGCGTACCTCCGCGATATCCTTCGGTTTGATAACGGGCTTGATATCAAACTTCTTATCGGTCGCGGCCATGCGGTCGAGGATCAGCCGCTCCTGTCCCTTGTCGGGGTAGTCGATCTTGAGCTTGAGCATGAAGCGGTCGAGCTGGGCTTCGGGCAGGGGGTAGGTGCCCTCCTGCTCGATCGGGTTCTGCGTGGCCAGGACCAGGAACGGATTGGGCACGGGGAAGGTCTCTTCGCCGATGGAGACCTGCCGCTCCTGCATGGCCTCCAGCAACGCGCTTTGCACCTTGGCGGGGGCCCGGTTAATCTCGTCGGCGAGAATGACGTTGGCGAATATCGGACCCTTGCGCGTGTAGAACTCGCCGTCGGACTGGCGGTAGATCTGGGTGCCGATCAAATCGGCGGGCAGCAGGTCCGGCGTGAACTGAATCCGCCTGAACTCGGCGTCAATGGCCCGCGACAGCACCGTTACCGCCAGCGTTTTGGCCAGTCCCGGAACGCCCTCCAACAAGATATGCCCGTTCGCCAGCAGGCCGATGAGCATTCGTTCGAGCATGTACTGCTGCCCCACGATGACCTTGTCCATCTCCGAGAGCAGGGTCCGCACGAACTCGCTCTTTTGCTCCACCAATGCGCCGATTTGCTTAACATCTGTTGCCATAAGGACTTTCCCCAACCAGGAACGTCAATTCTGTGTACCCCCGCAAAACGCCACCCGGCCGTTGCGCCGGCTCCCGATGTTCACATCAATAGCTTCAGTATTACGTCACAAGCTCTCGAAATGTTCCCTTCTACGCCAAAAACAGCGATTGTGCAAGCTCCTCAACCTATTTCTCAATTCCGGTGCGGGCCTGTACGCCCCGTCGATAGTAGTGCTTGACCTCTCTCATTTCGGTGACCACATCCGCCAGTTCGAGCAAAGCGCCGCATGCATAACGACCAGTGAAGACGAGTTCGACGTGCGGGGGCTTGTCTGCGATCAGGGCCAGCAACTCGTCCGCCGGGAACAGGCCGCATTGCACCGCAACGTTGGCCTCGTCCAGGATAACAAGATCGTACGTCCCGTCCTGAACCGCGTCGGCTATCTTCGCCAGACCGCGCCGGGCCGCCTGTCGGTCCGTTGCCTGGGGCTGGCCCTTGATGAAACATCCGCGGCCGTACTGCTCGACCGTGATTCGGTCGGCGAACCGTTCCAGGGCCTCGATTTCGCTGTAGACCTTTCCTTTGATGAACTGGGCGAAGAACACCCGCAGCCCCGCGCCGGCCGCCCGCAACGCCAGCCCGAGCGCCGCGGTCGTTTTGCCCTTCCCGTCACCGGTGTAGACATGCACGTAGCCCTTTTTCAGCCGGGCCTGCTTCGTCTGCTCCATGAGAACCTGCATGATGCTCCTTTCATATCGCAACTGCTACGGGGTGGACGTAGATACCGACGCAGGAATGAACGAAGGCGTGAGCGAGGATGGCTGTTGTGTGCGTTTTGCCAGTTGTGCCCAAGCCCGACCTTCCCGCGAAGGCGATCTTGTCCAGACCGTTATCCAACGGGCCGTCGGCAGGTCTTCGGACTTGTGGGCAGATATAAGGTTCGGATCCTACTGGCCGTCGCTTCCCATCCCGGTTTCCCCGGGACAGTGCTTTGTGACGGCGGTCGTTCCCACTCACCGCTGCGGGGCAGTTCCGGCTTCGCACCGGATTCCCTCTTGCGATGCTCCTTTCTTGGGAGCAAACCGACAGCGAGTAGATGTGTACTCGTCTGGCGTTCCGCCGTCAAGGAAAAACAAGATATTGGGGTTTTGGGCCTGGGAGATCCTACATTTGGTTGCAGGCGGGGTGTTATGGCAGGCTTTTCTTGAAGCTGGTTACGGTCTGGTGGGCCAGGCGGGTTGGCTCGGGCAGGCGGTACCGGGTCGCGCAGGCCAGGGTCAGGCGGATCGCGTCTTCGAGGCGGCATTGGTTGCCGACGGAGATGAACAGCGGTTTGACGTTGCGGCGGGTCCGGACGACGGCGCCGATGATTTCGTCGCCGTCGAGTAGCGCAGTGTGCTCGCCTTTCTCGATCCCGGGGGGCTCGAAGGTGCCGATGAGACGGCTCTTGGCGCAGCCGATAGTCGGTTTGTCGAGGAACAGGCCCAAATGGGCGGCCAGACCCAGCCTGCGCGGATGGGCGATGCCCTGACCGTCGATGAGGAACAAGTCGGGGTCGCTCTTGAGTTTTCGGACCGCGGCCACGCACGCCGGAGCCTCGCGAAACGACAAGAGGCCCGGAATATAGGGAAACGTCAGCTTCGCTGAGGCGGTCGCGGTTTCTACCAGCTCGAACGATCCTGGGGCGGCAGAAGTAGGGTGGGTCCTTGACCCACGCGTTTGACCGCCGGGAGTGGTTCCGCGTGGGTTGAGAACCCACCCCACAATTCTCAAGACCACAGCGGCAGCCAGAACGTGATGCCCGTCAGAGCTGAAAGCGCAGTCCAGCCCGGCGATCAGGCGGGGCTGTTTCCGCAGCGCCGTGAATCGCACCTTCGGCGCAAGCTGCGTCTGCAACTGCCGCGCCTCGGCATATGACAAATCCCATGTGTGCAAATCGCGCATCGATTCTCACGGCCTTTCGGTCTGCAAGGGAACGCAGACCAGCACGTTGCCGGCCTCATTCTTTTCCGTTGGTCGATATCGCCACGGCCAGCATCGCTGCGCCCAGGACGATGGAACTGCACAGCAGGTACATGCGGAAGGACTCCGGATGATCGCCGGCCCCGTTGCCGATCAGGCAAAGCAGCGAGAGCCCAATTGCCGCGATCGAAACCCATACGAATGTCGTGAACAGTTTTCGTTCGTTCATCGGCGTCTCCCCTGCCAAGACCCTCTATTCGTGCCGGAGTCTTGTGCGTCCTCTGTTTCAGTTGCGTTTCTTGAATTGCCAGTTGATCGTGTTGAGTCCCTGTTTCAGGTCGGCCAGCGGTCCGGGTCGCGGTTGTCTGTACTTCTTGTCGTTGAGGTCGGTGTCTATGGCGATGGGCCGGCCGTGGCGGTCCTCGATGGTCTGGCCGACGGTCGGAAAGACGCCGACCCGCTCCGCATTGACCTGCGGTCCGTGTATGCCAAAGGGGGCATCATTCACGGAGAATGTGATTCTCGCTCCAAGAGGACGATCCTGGACCGAAAGTCGCGTGACAAAGGGGGTGACAACACTATTTTTGTCGCCGAAAGTACTCTTTTTAGCCCCTTCCAGGAATACATTGTAATCGGATGCATAACCCGGCGCTGTTTTCACCGGGCCAAGCCCGCGGCGGACGAAGATGTTGTTGAACCACCTGTCATCCCGGGCGGTGCCGGTTTTTCGTCCGACGACCTTCGTGGTATGCGGTTCATAGTACTGGGAACGACGTTTCGTATCGGGGTGGTACTCGTACCCGCAATCGACGAACAGGTTGTGCGCGAACACGGTCGCTTCGGAATTGCTCCGGACGGACTGCCCGATGAGGACGTTGTTGTCGACGAGAGTCGGGCCGTGGTTCATTTCCAGGAATACGGTGGCCTCCTCGGTGTTGTAGATGATATTGCCGGTGATTCGCGTTCCCTGGTTTCCGAAGTCCATCCAGATCCCGAAGGCGCCCTGCATCTGGCGAAACACGCCGCGAATGAGGTTGCCGCTGATGACGGTGTCTACGCTGTTATGGAACTTGATCGCGGCCGTCTCCCAGCCGCCGAATTCCTTGCGGTAATTGGTGTCTTCGATGAAGTTGTCGCAGATCAGCGAGCGTGTCGCGCCCTTCTGGCCGGCGATGCCGGCTTGTCCGCAACGACGAATGACGTTGTTGCGAACGATGTGGTCGCCGAAGGCGTCGATATCGTCGTAATCCACGGCCGGCGCGTGTCCCAGAATGATGCCGACGCAGCGGGCGTTGGTGATCGTGCAATTCTGAATGATCCAGTGCTTTCCCATGCGCGGGCCGACGGCGCCCGTCTGCAACTCCAGCACGGGGGGCGCCCAATTCGCGGCCGCGTGCATGAAATGAAAGCCGTCAACCGTGATGTATTTCAGGCCGGTGATTTCAGGCATGAAGAGGCTTTCGCGCACGTTGATCTCGGTCAGCTCCTCGTTGGGATTGGCCTGGCCGAAATTCGCGCGGATGATCGTCATTTCTCCATCGACCCGGCAATGCCAGCTTTGTTTTGCTCCATCGACTTCCGCTGCGGTCTCCTTCTCGTAGAACGCCTCGCCATTCAGATAGACGTCGCCGCGATGATGCCACTGGCCGTAGTTGAGCCAGCCTCCCGAGACCTTCAATGCATAAGGGTTGTATGCGCCGAAGAACGAATTTGGCAGTTCGACCTTCCAGACGTCCCCGGTCTGGCGTTTCCAGGAGGTGATACGCTCGGAACCCTTGATGAGCACTTCCTCGCCCGGTGCCGCCCGGTACGTGATGCGCCGCTTCTCACCCGTGCCGCCCCAGGTAGGCTTGACCCATTCGCGATACGTACCGGCGTGAACCGTGACGACGTCTCCCGGCCGGGCTGCTTGAGCCGCCTTGCCGATCGTGAGGTACGGCGCGCCCCGACTTCCGGAACCGGAGTCGCTTCCCGTCTTGGCGACGTGAATCTCGCGGGCGAACAGTCCTTCAGCGCCGCAGGCAACTGCAATACAGAGTACCGTGCGAATGAGCGGTTTCATACAAATGCCCTTTCTCGAATCAGGTCGCCGGCGGAGGCAGGCCTGAGCCTGTGTGTCCGATGTTCGCCCGATGTCGCCGGAACCTTCCGATTCACGAGGCCGGTCGCCAACACTCGGCATCCTCGAAGTTTGCCGTCACTCGGGCAGTGTGGGCAAGGCGTTCAGCATGGCGACGTATCTGGCTTCGTTAAACGGCTTTTTCTCCTTCATGACGTAGTATATCTCGGCCACAGCGGCGCAACCCAGCATTTTCATTACGTCATCTTCGGCGTGTCCCTCTTTCAGCAGTCTTTCGTAGGTCTGCTTCGTTTGCGGTGGATCATTCGCTCTTATCTGGTTGCGCACCACCTCAATGATCTGCTCGCCGAGGAAGGGATTTGTTTCTTCCATGGTTCTTCTCCTGACTGGCGCCCTGTTTCGCGTTCCCGGGCGCCCCCGACCACCCTGCAAAAGCCACAAAATCCCGGTTTTGGCCCCGTGGTGCTTTTATTGCGCCGCTGGCCGGCCCGGGAAAGCGAAGTCCGGGATCAAATCGTTGTCATGCGTCGCGTCTTTCCAACACATGTACTCCAGGGCCATTCTATAGGTCATCGGCGGCGCGTAAAGGATCAAATCAGGGTGTCGATCTGCGGCAGCGACGGGCCGACTTGGACAGGCCGGTACGTTGTGCGAGCCAGCTCATCCCTGCCTGAGAGGGATTTCCGACAAATCCGGCCAGGAGGCGATTTACCTTTTGCCCGACTGGCGTTACAATAACTCGTTTGTGCCGACCCGAAAGACACATGGTGGCGCACCCGGAGGTGGGGTTCGGTACCCACGGGGATTGGAGTCGAAGCATTAGGTTCGCAGACCATATGGCCAAGGACACGGAAAAGGCAATTCAGATCACCGGTGCCTCCGAGCACAATCTCAAGAACATCAGCCTGAGCATCCCGCGCGATAAGATGGTCGTGATTACGGGCATCAGCGGCTCGGGCAAGAGCTCGCTGGCGTTCGATACGATTTACGCCGAGGGGCGGCGCAAGTACGTCGAATCGCTCAGTGCGTACGCGCGGCAGTTCCTGGAACAGATGCAGAAACCGGCCGTCAGCGACATTTCGGGCCTGCCTCCCACGATCGCCATCGAGCAGCGCAGCGCCAGCAGCAACCCGCGTTCGACGGTGGCCACGACGACGGAGATATACGACTATTTCCGGCTGCTTTTCGCCCGGGTGGGTCAGCCGCACTGCTGGGTTTGCGGCCGCGAGATTACCAGCCAGCATTCCTCGCAGATCGTCGAATCGATCGTATCCCGGCCGGAAGGGACCAAAATACAGGTCTGCGCCCCGTTGGTTCGCGGCAAGAAAGGCGAGCACCGCGAGGTCTTCGCCGACATTCAGCGGGAAGGCTTCGTCCGCGTTCGCGTCGACGGCAGCATCTACGACATTCACAACGTCCCGGCCTTGAACAAGAACCGCAAGCACGATATCGCGGCGGTCGTGGACCGGCTGATCATCAAGCAGGGTGTGCACATCAGGCTGGCCGATTCCGTGGAGACCGCCTTGAAGCTCGCCGACGGTGTTCTGCTCATGTTGATTCAGGAGCCCGGCGCCGACAAGAGCAACGGAGGCAACGGCAACTGGGAGCAGGCGATTTACAGTGAGAAATTCGCCTGTCCGGAGCATCCGGAGGCCAGTCTCGAGGAGCTGTCGCCCCGGCTGTTCAGCTTCAACAGTCCCTACGGCGCCTGCAGAAGCTGCGACGGGCTGGGCACCATCCTCGAATTCGACCCGGACCTGATCGTGCCGGACAAGACCGTTTCTCTCGAAAACGGGGCCATCGACGCCTGGCGCAAGGGCGGCAAGCGTATGAACATCTTCTACAATCGCCTCGTGAAGCGATTCTGCCGCAAGATCGGTCTCAACAAGTCCATCCCCTACGAAGAGATTCCCGAGGATCTCAAGCGGATCCTCATGTACGGAACCACGGAAGACGACGAGGACAAATACGGGCTCTCGTTTGAGGGAGTGATTCCGAACCTGACGCGCCGATGGAAGAACACCACAAGCGACTACGTCAAGGCTCGCCTCCACGGATACCTCTCCGAGCAGCCGTGCCAGAGCTGCGCCGGGGCTCGTCTGCGGCCGGAGGCCATCGCTGTGACCGTCGGAGGCAAGAACATCAGCGAATTGTCGCGGCTCAGCATCGGAAAGGCTCAGCGGTTCTTCAGCCGATTGAAGCTGAACGAAGAGCAGAGCGTCATCGCCGCCCAGATTCTCAAGGAGATCAAGGCGCGCCTGCGATTCATGGTGGACGTCGGCCTGGCCTACCTGACGCTGGACCGCATAAGCAGCACGCTGGCGGGCGGGGAAGCCCAGCGGATTCGCCTGGCCACGCAGGTCGGCAGCGGCCTGGTCGGCGTCTGTTACGTGCTCGACGAGCCCACCATCGGCCTGCACAAGCGCGACAACAACCGCCTGCTCGGCATTCTGCGGAAGCTCAGCCGTATCGGCAACACGGTCGTCGTCGTCGAGCACGATGAGGACATCATCTGCGCCGCCGATCATATCATCGATATCGGTCCGGCCGCCGGCGCGCACGGGGGCGAGGTCGTCGCCCAGGGTACGCTGGAAGATATCCGGACGTGCGCCGCTTCGCTCACGGGAGAGTACCTCAGCGGCAAAAAGAGCATCGCTCTGCCTGCCAAGCGGCGCAAGTACAACCTGCGCAAATGCATCGAGGTCAAAGGCGCTGCCGAGAACAATCTCAAGGAAATCGACGTCAAATTTCCGCTGGGCGTTTTCGTCTGTGTCACCGGTGTCTCAGGCTCGGGCAAGAGCACGCTGGTCAACCAGATTTTGCTGCGGGCGCTCAAACGCCGTCTCTACCAGTCCCGCGAGAAGCCCGGCAGGCACAAGAACGTTCTCGGGACCACGCAGATCGATAAGGTCATCGAGATCGATCAATCCCCCATTGGCAAGACCCCGCGGAGCAACCCGGCCACTTATACCGGGGCGTTCGACCAGATCCGCAAGCTCTTTTCGCTGACGCGCGAGGCCAAGATTCGCGGGTACAAGGCCGGGCGCTTCAGTTTCAACGTCAAGGGCGGACGCTGCGAGTCCTGCAAAGGCCAGGGCACCAAGAAGATCGAGATGCACTTTCTGCCGGACGTGTACGTGACGTGCCAGAGCTGCAAAGGCAGGCGGTACAACCCCGAAACACTTCAGGTTACGTACAAGGGCAAGAACATCGCCGACGTGCTCGACATGCGGATCGAGGCCGCCGTCGATTTCTTCGCCAACTTCCCGGCGATCGTGCGGATCTTGAAGACGCTCACCGACGTTGGACTGGGATACATGCAGCTCGGCCAGTCGTCCACGACCCTGTCCGGGGGCGAGGCCCAGCGAGTCAAGCTCTCGGCGGAGCTGGGCAAGGCTGCCACGGGCCACACACTCTACCTGCTCGATGAGCCGACCACAGGGCTGCATTTCGCCGACATTCAAAATCTCCTGAATGTCCTGCATCGCCTCTGTGACATGGGCAATACCGTCGTGGTCATCGAACACAACCTTGATGTGATCAAGATGGCCGATTATATAATAGACCTCGGTCCGGAGGGGGGCGATGCCGGTGGAACCGTGGTGGCCGCCGGAAAGCCCGAGGAGATCGTCAACAACGCCAAGAGCTATACAGGCAAGTTCCTGAAGGCGAAGCTGCAAGCGAAAGGATAGAAGGAGGTACCCAAGATTTGCGCGACACAGGCCAACACGCAGCCCCGGCAATGGGAGTTTCAACTCGGTAGTATTGCGGACCTCGAGAATCTCGGCCGGGAGTTAGGCGTCTCGGTCGAAGCGCAGGAGGACGTTTCCATTCTGGCCGAGCCGGTCGATCTGGGCGGGCTGGTCATCCCGAATTCGCTGTCCGTTCACGCGATGGAAGGCTGTGACGGCGACGCGCAAGGCCGGCCCAGCAAGCTCACCGTGCGCCGGTACGAGCGTTTCGGGGCCGGCGGCGCCGGGCTGCTCTGGGCCGAAGCCATCGCCGTGGTTCCGGAGGCCAGGGCCAACCCGCGACAGTTGTGGTTGCACGAGGGCAGCCAGGAGGCCTTCGCGGCGCTGGTGAAAC
Organism: uncultured Pirellulales bacterium; assembly: GCA_964415045.1. Taxonomy (GTDB): domain Bacteria; phylum Planctomycetota; class Phycisphaerae; order Sedimentisphaerales; family Anaerobacaceae; genus CAYPZL01. The sequence goes on from CAYPZL010000011.1 coordinate 24,232, forward strand.
GGGCACGAGAAAAAGCCGCCGAGGCCAACGGTTCGAATCACCGCCCCGTCATGGTGGCGCAACTGACCCATTCGGGCCGCTACAGCAAGCCCCAAGGCGTCACGCAGCCCATCATCGGCCAGCGCGATCCGTATCGCGACCCGCTGATCCCGCAGTGGCCGCCTCACCTTGAGGGCGTCAGCAAAATCCGCGACGACTCGGCCATTGCCAGCGATGAGTATCTCGACAGCCTGGTCTCGGCGTACGTCAAAGCGGCCCGGATTGCCTTCGCGGCCGGCTTCGACGCGGTGGATATCAAATCCTGTCACGGATATTTGCTCAACGAGCTGCTCGCCTGCCACAAGCGCCCGGGCAAGTACGGAGGCTCGTTCGAGAATCGCACGCGCCTGATCCTGGACATCGTCGACCGCATCCATCAGGAGATTGGCGAGGCCGCCCGCGTTGTGATGCGCCTGGGAATCTACGACGCCATTCCGTACCCTTACGGCTGGGGCGTCCATCGAGACGACTACACCAAGGCTGATTTGACCGAACCGAAGAAGCTGATCGGGTTGTTGCAGCAGCGGGGCGTCAATCTCATCGACATCACCGTGGCCAATCCTTATTACAATCCCCACATCGGCCGTCCTTTCAACGAGCCGATCGTCGGGGCCTATCCGGAGCCCGAGCATCCGTTGACCGGCGTGGCCCGGCTGGTCGATCTGACCGGAGACGTGCAGAAAGCCTTCCCGGACGTGGCTCTGGTCGGGACGGGCTATAGCTGGCTGCGGACCCTCATGGCCAACGTCGGCGCCGCCAACAAAGCCAGAGGGCGGGTGACTATCGTCGGCGGCGGGCGCATGGCGTTTGCGTATCCTGACTTTCCAAGGGACATTCTGCGGGACGGCAGGATGTATCCGGAGAAGGTCTGCGTCAGTTGCAGCGCCTGCGTGCAGATCATGCGCGACGGGGGCCGGACCGGGTGCGTCGTCCGGGACAACAAGGTCTACGGCCCAATCTTCCGGCACGGCCGCATGAGTGACAGGGACAACTTGCAGCGTCTCGCCGCCGCCTGCCGTAAGTGCCAGGAACCGACCTGCCAGCTCGGCTGTCCGGCCGGCATTGAAATCCCCAGGTTCATTCATCTCTTCCTCGATGGCCAGGAGCGCCAGGCGTACGAGGTCCTGCGCGAGGCGAACGTCTTTCCCGAGGTGTGCGCGTGGCTCTGCCCCGTGGAGCAGCAGTGCCAGGGCAACTGTCTCGAGGGCTTCATCGGGGACGGACCGTTGCCGATTGCGGACATTCAACGGTATCTCGCCGAGCGGGCGAACAAGGAGGGGTGGTCCAGGTTGCGCGTTCCGGAAAAAGCCACGGGCAAGCGCGTGGCCGTCATCGGCGCCGGTCCGGCCGGTCTGGCTTGTGCGGCGCGGGTTCTCGAAGCGGGACACACCGTTGCGATTTTCGACAGAAGCCTCGAATTCGGGGGTATGGTCCAATCGGTGATCCCGCCGGACCGGCAGAGCACCTCGCTCAAGAATGAGCTTACGGCAGTCTTTTCCGACGTGCCGCCGGATCGCATGACGCTTCATCTGGGCAAGGAACTCACGGCCGACTTCAACCTGGACGCCATCATGGCCCAGGGGTACGACGCCGCCTTCCTTGGGCTGGGGTTACCCAAAGCCGCCGGCATCACGGAGCAGAAGCTTGGCGGTCTCTGGAACGCCATGGATTTCCTTTGTGCCGCCAAGCAGAACGGGAACCTCACGCTCGGCGGTCAATCGGTTGCCGTCATCGGTGGCGGCAATACGGCGATGGATGCCGCCGTCACGGCTGCCCGGGTGGGAGCGAAAGACGTGTACGTGATCTACCGTCGGTCGTTCCGGGAGATGCCCGCCTGGGGCGCCGAGCGCGACCGGGCCATGGATGAAGGCGTTCATTTCCTGACTCTGACACAGCCGCTTCAATACCATGGCGCCGACGGAAAGCTCACGGGCATCCAGCTTTGCCCGACCCGGCTCGGTGAGCCCGACGCCAGCGGCCGACGCCGGCCCGAGCCACTGGAATCCAGCGCCTACGATCTGGACATGGACGTTGTGGTGGAGGCCATCGGCCAGACGGCGCCGGCCGGCATCGAGGAGCTGCTCGGCGGTGTGAAGATCGAGAAGGGGTTGATCCGCACGGAGGACGATTCTCTGGCGACGTCCCGGGCGGGCGTTTTTGCCGGCGGGGACTTCGTTCGCGGACCGGCAACCGTGGTGGCTGCCGTTGCTGACGGGATGAGGGCCGCCAGGGAAATCGATCAGTTTCTACAGCCATAGACGAGAGGAAATCTGCATATGTGTGATAAACCCGTCGCTATCGTGACCGGTGCCAGCCGGGGCATCGGCCGGGGCATCGCCCTGGAGCTGGCCTCGCTGGGCTACGATCTGGTGATCAACCGGGCGCAGAACGAGGAGCCGGCCGTGTTGAAAGAGGCCCAGAGGCTGGACGCGGCCTGCGTCTTCGCACCGGGTAACATCAGCGAAACCGAAGTACGGAAGCAAATCGTCGATGCGGCTCGCTCGGCGTTCGGACGCTGTGACATGCTCGTCAATAACGCCGGTGCCGCCCCCTCCCAACGGCTCGATATCCTCGAGGCGACCGAGGAGAGCTTTGACAGAGTGCTCGGCATCAATCTCAAGGGACCTTACTTCCTCACGCAACTCGTCGCCAACTGGATGATCGAGCAGAGAAAGCAGGACCCGGACCGCCCGCTGCGAATCGTCAACACCGGCTCGATTTCCTCCTACACCAGCTCACCCTCGCGCGGCGAGTACTGCGTCAGCAAGGCGGGAATGGCCATGATGACCAAGCTCTATGCCGACCGGCTGGGCGAGTACAATATCGGCGTGTTCGAGGTCAGCCCGGGCATCATTGCCACCGATATGACCAGTGCAGTCAAGGACAAGTACGACAAGCTCATCGCCGAGGGGCTCACTCCGATCAAACGCTGGGGAACGCCCGAGGACGTTGCCAGGGCCGTCGGCGCCATCGCCGAGGGCCGGCTCGATTTTGCCACGGGAACCGTCATCAACGTCGACGGAGGCTTTCATCTTCACAGACTGTGAGGTTCGCCTATGGACGTCAAAACTGCTATCACAACGCTTCTGCGCGACGGCTTCATCCTCGTTTTCAACCAGGACCGGCTCGATATCGTCAAGACGGCCGAGGCCCTGATCGAGGCTGGCATCGCCAACATGGAGGTCACGTGCCGGATCAGTCGGCCACTGGAGAAGCTGGCCCGGCTCCGCAAAGAGCTGCCCGATTTCGTGGCGGGCTGCGCCAGTCTGATCGATTCGCCCGGCATGCTCGAGCTCTACAACCAGGCCCATCCGGACGATCCGTTGCCGACGCTGGCGCAGGTCGTCGATGCCGGAGCGTGCTATCTCGTCTCGGCGATCAATTTCAGCGACGCCGGCTTCCGCACATTCGCCGGGAAGGTGGCGATGATACCGGGCTGCGGCAGTGCGACCGAGGTGGTCACGCAATTCGCCCGGGGGGCGAACCTGTGCAAGATCTTCCCCGCCAAACAGCTTGGCGGCCCGGCGTTTGTCAAGGCCATCGATCCGGCGCTTCACAAGACCATCAGCCTGGTTCCGACGGGCGGCACGAACGCCGCCAACATCCCCGATTACATCGACGCCGGTGTGCTCGTCCTGGGCGGCTCGTTCAGCATGATCGACAAGGCCACGATGCAGAAGATCATCGAAGAACAGGATTACAAGCTGCTGGCCCGGGAACTGGCCGCGATCAAGCAGCTCATCGACCGCCATCGCAGCGAAACGTATCCTGATCTGGATCTTCCCGGCGCGTCCCTGGAACAAATCAGCGGGATCACCGGACGAGTTTTCAACGTCACTTGAAAGAAGCAGTAGTGCCCTGTCTCAACTCATTAGAGGGTTGTCATGCTGAACGAAGTGAAGCATCTGGGCAAAGAAAGAGAAGTCGGCATCGCGTCAGAAGGGACGTGCGGTGGCCAGATCCTTCGCTCCGCTCAGGATGACAATCATCTTATGACGAGCGACGGAGCAGCAGAAGGGGAGCCATGGTAAGAAACCGTTCGATTCAGCCTTCTTGTGACATGCGACAGGGATGGCTTCTGGCAGTTGTCAGCATCCTATTCTGTGCAATCCCCGGCGCGCGAGCCGCCCAAGAGAGTAAAGACTCCCAATTGACTCTCAACGCCAAAGACACGGGGTATCGCGGCATCTGGTACATGAACCAGCCGCTCAAGAACGAGTATCGCTACAAGTACAGCGGTGGGCTCGGAACCTACTGCGCCAAACACAGGCCGTTCGCGGTGTACTGCAAGAAGGTCAACAAAACCTTCTTCTGCTACGGGGGGACGCTTAAGGGCTCCGTCCTGGCCGAGGAGGGGACGCGGGACAGTCTGCTGCACATGGTTTCTTATTACGACCACACCACCGGCAAGGTCCCGCGGCCCACCATTTTGCTCGACAAGAAGACCACGGACGCGCATGACAACCCCGTCATCTCGATGGATGACAAAGGGTATATCTGGATTCTCTCCACGTCGCACGGAACGTCGCGGCCTTCGTACATTCACCGCAGCAAGAGGCCCTACGACGTGGACGAATTCGAGCGGATCAAGCCCACGAAGATCGAGGACGGCAAGCCGGTCCCCATGACGAACTTCTCGTACATGCAGCCCTGGTTCGTTCCGGGTCGAGGCTTCGCCGCCTTCTTCACGCGCTACAACTATCCGGCCCCGCGCACGCCTTGTTTTATGACCAGCACCGACGGCATCCACTGGTCGCAGTGGCAGCGTCTGGCCGCCATCGATGCGGGACACTACCAGATCGGTATCGCCACCGCGAAGAAGGCCGGAACGGTTCTCAACTATCATCCCAGGGGCAAAGGCCTCAACTGGCGTACGAACCTGTACTATCTCGAAACGACCGATTACGGCAAATCGTGGCACGCCGCCGACGGGCGGAATCTGGACCTGCCATTGACCGAGCCCCATAACCCCGCTCTCGTGTACGACTACGAGAAGGAGGGGCTGCTTGCCTACCTCAAGGACATTCGCTTCGATCGACATGGCTTTCCGGTGATTCTCTACATCACCAGCAAGGGCTTTGAGTCGGGTCCGAAGAACGACCCGCGCACGTGGACGACCGCGCGGTGGACGGGAGACCGATGGGAGATTCGCCCCGTGACGACCTCCGACAACAACTACGACATGGGCTCGCTCTACATCGAGGACGACGGCGTCTGGCGAATCGTCGGTCCCACGCAGACCGGGCCGCAGCCGTACAACCCTGGCGGCGAAGTGGCCACGTGGGCCAGCCGCGACCAGGGCGCGACCTGGCGTAAGGTCAAGCAACTGACACACGACAGCGCATTCAACCACACGTACGCCCGGCATCCGGTGAATGCCCACGACGAGTTTTACGCCCTCTGGGCCGACGGGCACGGGCGCCGGCCCTCGGAATCCTCGATCTACTTCTGCAACAAGGCCGGCGACGTGTATCGTCTGCCGCGCCAAATGGCGGGGGATTTCGCCAGGCCCAAACGCGTGGATTAAGCGGTCATTCGTGATACGGAACAAGGGACAGGGAACTGTGGAGACACGAGAGATAGCCAACCAGCGGGTGGTGTTCCATCGCTACAACACCGTCATTGTCGGCGCGGGCGCCGCCGGCATGAACTGTGCCGTGCATCTTTGCGAGTTCATGCGGCGCAAGGGCGTTGAGGATGCGCCCGACCGCATCGCCGTCGTCACCGGCGGCTTGAAGCTCGGTACGTCGCGCATGAGCGGCTCGGACAAGCAGACCTACTACAAGGTAGGGACCAGCCCGGACGTGCCCGACTGCGCCGAGGCGTTCGCCCGGACGCTTACGGCCGGCGGATGTTGTCATGGTGATCTGGCTCTGGTCGAGGGGATCAACTCCCTGCGTGAATTCTATCATCTGGTGCAGGCGGGCGTTCCGTTTCCCACCGATGCGAGCGGCGCATTCATCGGCTACAAGACCGATCACGACCCGGCCGAGAGAGCCACCAGCGCCGGCCCGAAGACCAGCAAGTTCATGAGCGAGTGCCTGCAGCAGCAAGTCGAGCGCTATGGCGTCGAGATTTTCGACCAACACGAGGCGGCGCGCCTGCTCCCTGTGGAATCCGGCGATTCCAGGCGAATCGCGGGCGTGATGACACTCGACAAGCGTGCGATGGCCGAATCAAACTACGGTATCCATGTCTTCCTCGCGAGCAACGTCGTGCTCGCCGCGGGCGGGCCGGGAGAGCTCTACAAAACCAGTGTCTATCCCAGGGGCCAGCTTGGCATCCATGGACTGGCCTTTCGCGCGGGATTGGCCGCGGAGAATGTCACCGAGTCGCAGTTCGGATTGGCCAGCACGAAATTTCGCTGGAATGTCTCGGGAACGTACATGCAGGCGGTGCCGCGCATCTTCAGCACGGACGCCGACGGCCGGGACGAACGCGAGTTTCTCGCCGACTTTTTCCCGTCCATGAAGACGATGGCCACGGACATCTTCCTCAAGGGCTATCAGTGGCCCTTCGATCCGCAGAAGATCGAGAACTTCAAGTCCTCCCTCATCGACGTTCTGGTCTTCAACGAAACGCAGAAGGGGCGTCGGGTCTTCATGGATTTTCAGAAGAACCCCCTCGGCTCGGCCTCGATGGAGCCGTTCGCCGTTGAGCATCTCGAACCTGAAGCGTGCGAATACCTCACCAGAGCCGGCGCCCTCCAGGCGATCCCCATCGAGCGTCTCGCCCACATGAACCCGCTCGCTATCGAAATTTACCGGGAAAACGGTATCGATCTATACTCCGAGCCGCTGGAGATTGCGGTCTGTGCCCAGCACAACAACGGGGGCTTTGCGGTGAACCAGTGGTGGGAGTCCAGCATCGCGCACACGTTCGTGATCGGCGAGATGGCCGGCACGCACGGCGTCAAGCGACCCGGCGGCTCGGCCCTCAACGCCGGACAGGTCGGCGGTCTGCGCGCCGCCGAGTTCATCGTCAACGCCTATGGCAGTGAAATGGCGGATTACGCCGAGGCCGAAGAGCAGGTGGATCGGCAGATTCAAGAGTTTGTCGCTGCGCTTGCCCGGTGGGGCGAATCCTCCGGGCCATCGCCACCGGATGCGGTCGAGGAGATTCAACATCGCATGACCGCTTCAGCCGGGCACATCAGGGAGATTGAGGACGCGAAGTCGAGCCTGCACGACGCAGTTCGGCTTTGTCGGCGCATTCGGAATGAGGGCCTGGCTGCGAAGGATTCGCGTACGCTCGCGGCCGCGATACAGGCCGAACATCTGGCTTTGACGAGCGTGGCGTACCTCAAAGCGATTGTCGAGCTGCTCGCCGGCGGCGCCGGCTCGCGCGGTTCGTACCTTGTGCTCAGCGCCGCCGGCACGGCGATTCACCCGGACGTTCTCGACAGGCGCACCGGCGAGCCGCTGACGTTCAAGCCGGAGAATGAGACCCTGAGAGACTCGATCCTGCGCATCGAATACGATGAGGAGGCCGGCGATCTGTTCACCTGCACGACGGTTGCCCCGCGACCGGTTCCGAGTGGCAGAAAGGCCTTTGAGCCGGCCTGGCAGGACTATCGAGAGGGCAAGATCTACCACGTGTGACGCAAAGGAGGTACCATGGCGATCATCGACGTCAAACCGGCATCCGAGTGCAGGTACGATATCCTGTCGTTAGGCGAGATCATGATCCGCCTGGATCCCGGCGCCGAGCGCATCCATACGACTCGTCACTTCCGGGTCTGGGAAGGAGGAGGCGAATACAACGTCGCGCGCGGTTTGAAACGTTGCTTTGGCAAGCGCGCCGCGGTGGTGACGGCTATTGTGGATAATCCCGTCGGCCGGTTGCTGGAAGACTTGATGTTGCAGGGCGGCGTCAGTCTGGAATACGTCAAGTGGGTGCCCTTCGACGGAATCGGTCGAAAGACGCGGGTGGGCCTCAACTTCACCGAGCGCGGTTTCGGTGTGCGCGCGGCCGTCGGCTGTTCCGATCGGGCCAACAGTGCCGCTTCGCAGTTGAAGAAGGGCGATATCGACTGGGACCGGATCTTCGGACAGGATGGCGTGCGCTGGTTTCACACGGGCGGTATTTTTGCGGGCCTCTCGGAGACCACTCCCGAAGCCATCATCGAAGCCGTTACGACTGCAAAGAAACACGGAACTACAGTCTCGTACGATTTGAACTATCGCAATTCCCTGTGGAGGAACATCGGCGGCCAGGAAAAGGCCCGCGAAGTGAATCGCGCGATTGCCCCCCACGTGGACGTGATGCTGGGCAACGAAGAGGATTTCACGGCCGCCCTGGGTTTCGAAGTCGAGGGGTTGGACAAAGGCTATTCCAAGCTTGATCCGACCAATTTCAAGAGGATGATCGAGGCGGCGGTCAAAGAGTTCCCGAACTTCAAGATCGTTGCGACCACTTTGCGTAATGCGAAGACGGCCTCGTCGAATGATTGGGGGGCCGTGATCTACGCCGGGGGGCAGTTCCACGACGCTGCTTTGCGTGAGAATCTCGATATCTACGACCGCGTCGGCGGCGGCGACAGCTTTGCCTCGGGTCTGATCTATGCCCTGATGGAAGGCAAGAGCGCACAGGAAGCAGTCAACTACGGCGCCGCCCACGGGGCACTGGCCATGACTACGCCTGGCGATACCACGACGGCCTCGCTGGCCGAAGTCGAGAAGGTTATGAAAGGCGGCAGCGCCCGGGTGGACCGATAAGCTCTCAGATGGCGCCGGTGCGGAAGGCGAAACGCATGATTGCACAGACAGTGAAATGGATCGGTGGAACCGACGGCGTGCTGGAGTTGATTGACCAGCGCCGGTTGCCCGTGGAGTTGGTCAAGCTGCAGGTTCGTGATGTAGAACAGCTTCACGAGGCGATTCGCACGTTGGCCGTTCGCGGTGCGCCTGCGATCGGCGTCGCGGCCGCCTATGGGCCCGTCATCGCTCTGCAGAAACGGGGCGCGGGCGAGGGTTTGTCTGCCGCCGTGGACCGCGCGTTGCAGGCGTGTGATTTCCTGGCCTCGTCTCGACCGACTGCCGTCAATTTGTTCTGGGCCCTCGACCGCATGCGGGGGCGGGCAAAGGACGCGGGTGCTGATGCCTACGCCACACCGCGAGATCTCCATGAGGCGTTGTTAGCCGAAGCGAACGCCATCTACGGGGAAGATGTCGAGATGTGCCGGCGCATCGGCGAAAATGGTGAGAAGTTCATCGAAGATGGCGCCGGCATTCTGACGCACTGCAACGCCGGCGCGTTGGCGACCGCCGGACAGGGGACGGCGCTCTCGGTCCTGTTCGAGGCTCACGCCAAGGGCAAGCGGTTTACGGTTTATGCCGACGAGACGCGCCCGCTGCTCCAGGGCGCGCGTTTGACGGCGTGGGAACTCCAGCAGGCCGGGATTGACGTGCGGGTGATCTGCGACAACATGGCCGGCTTCATGATGAAGCAGGGGAAGATTCAGGCGGTTATCACCGGCGCCGACCGCATCGCCGCCAACGGAGACACGGCCAACAAGATCGGCACCTACAGCCTGAGCGTCCTGGCGAAGCACCACGAAATCCCGTTCTACATCGCCGCCCCGTCCAGCACGTTCGATCTGAGCATCGCCAGCGGAGCCGAGATCCCCATCGAGCAGCGCAGTCCGGAGGAGGTGACCCGGTTCGGCGGCGTGCAAACCGCGCCCGACGGCGTCGGCGTCTGCAATCCGGCGTTCGACGTCACCCCGGCACAGAACATCGCTGCAATTATCACAGAGCGAGGAGTCCTGCACAGGCCTGGTTGCGACAAGGTCTCGGTACATCTGCACGCGCCGCACACGTAGTGGCCCACCAGGCGAGTGCCGGATGTCGTCGCTTGGAGATTTCATGTAGGAAGGAGAGCGGATATGGGCGAGTTGAAGCGGGTTCCCTTCGTATTGGTCACCACGTTGATGATTGTGGGAATGTGCGTTTCGCCTGGGCAGGGGGCGCCTCGCCCACAGCCACCGGGCTATTCCGCACAGCAGGAGAAGGAGAGAATCGAGGCGGCAGTCCACAGTATGCGCCAGCCCGACGCCCGGCGTGAGCGTCAACTGCGGGATGAGTTGGGGCGCGTTCTCCTGCGATGGCGTACAGACAGAACTCCGTTTCTGCGAGAAGAATGCGAATCCCTGCTTAAGGCCATTCTCGCCCTGCCGAAACCCACGGCGACGGCCTATTCCTCGTGCGCGGCGACCGCAAGCGTTCTCGGTCTACCCCGCCAGGCCATCGACATCGTGGAGCAGGCCATCGCCGAATATCCCGATGAAAAGGTCGGGGGCATCAGCGTGCCTCTGAGAATCTCGGGCCGCTTTCGAATCGCCGGCATGGCAACGCGCATCGGCGACGTCAATGAGGCTATGGAGGCGTACGAAAGCACATTGGGGAGCATAGATAATCTTAAGGGACGCGAGACTTACGAGTTCCTATGCCATATGTATCTGGCAGATATCCTCCGCGGGGTGCCCGCTCAGGCCGCAAGCGCATTGGCCCGGCGCCTCGACACGGTAGGAGACAAAACGACCCAGAGGAGAATCATTGCGATGCTCGGGCAGATTGGACCGACCGCCCAGGATGCGGTGCCGGTTCTGACGAGATATGCCCGGCACGAAGATCCCAACGTGAGAACTGTGGCACTCCGCGCCCTCAGGCGGATTTCTCCGACGACAGTCGACCAACTGGAACGCGCGGACCACCCTTGAATCCGCAGTAGTGATGGGTAGCTGGGTCGTACGTCGCTATAGGCTGTAACGGATCGCGAACAGGGCTGGCTATGCGACGGCGACGACTTCTTTGACCTCGGGCAAGCGTTGTCTGAGGATGCGCTCGATGCCCATTTTCATCGTCATGGTCGCTCCGGGACAACCCTGGCACGCTCCCTGCAGGCGGACTTTGACGGTTTTGTCCTCGTCCACGCCCACCAGTTGCACATCCCCTCCGTGGCCCTGCAAAGCGGGCCGGACCGTTTCTATGACTTCTTTAACTTGCTCTTCGAAACTCTTCTCAGCGTTAGCTTCGCCGGCACTATTCACATCTGACATCGGCAATCTCCATACTTCAGTTTGGAGTCATTATAGCAAGCGCTGGGCCACAGGCCAAGTCTTTTCATCACTACCCCGATGGGCCTCGACGGTTCGTTCTTTTCGCCCCTTCTTCGGGTGTTCCCTCTCTTGCGAGTCGGGCGAAAAAACTTTCCGGACTTGACGCGAGGGACGGTCCGGCCGCCCCCCCCACATCTGCATTGGCGGCCATATGGGCTATGCGCCATTTTATTGGACAGAGCCGGAATCTTGGGACGGAAACCCGCCTGCCAACACGCAGGACGTCTCAAAAAGGCCCTCGAATTGGCCAGAAAGGTTCAACTCATCGCAGGTTTCAATCGATAATATTCTGAGCCGTATAAGGATATTGTCAGGCCTGCATGGGGATGGCATCATGCGAATCAGATACGTTGTATCCACGATGGTCTTCTGGTGGCGGGAACACCCTCTCTCGTTTGAGCAGGAGTGCCAGTATCTCAAGTCGCTGGGGTTCGGCATCGAGCTGTGGCCCAGCATTCGGGGGCAGAACGAGTGTCGTTACCAGCGGCGCAACTGGCCGCGCCTCCAGGCAGCCACGCAGGACATGCTGGTCTCCATGCGGTCCCGGGCCGACAAGCCCACACTGGAGCAGTGGGCCGAGCAGATCGAGTGTGCCAGGCTGCTCGGCGCGAGCATCGTGACCGAATTGCAGAGCCTGGAGATCGCCCCCAACGCGGCGCTCAACGGCACTCACTTTGCCGCCGAGATCGTCAAGATGGCCGAGGACAACAACGTGCCGCTTTGCCTGGAAACCGGTCCGCTGCCGACCATGCTCAGGGTGGGAGAACGTTTCGATTCCATCCGGTACTGCCTGGATACGGGATATGCGAACATCGATCCGAAGTGCCCCTTCGAGCGCTACGTGGACGAGCTGGCTCCGCGCGTCGCGCACCTGCATTTGACGGACAACTACGGCCAGACGGACGACCACGAGCCGCCGGGCTTGCACGGGGGGATCCCGCGCGAGAATTGGGATTACCTGCTCGGCGCCCTGCAAAAGTACGACAATGATGTGGTGGGGGCCTTCGAGATGTGTCCTTGCATGCCGGGAGTGATGATTCGTCAAGCCAGCGAGTTCGTTTTCGACGTCCTCAAGTGGCCGAATCGTCCCCAAAAGCAGCCCGGCTGCGCCGAGATGAGCTATAACCCCACCTGATCGACGTCACAATCAAAAAGGATCTGCCTCTTCCACAGCGGGGCAGACAACGATAGCGAAAGGCCAGGCGTGATACAGCTTGGCCTTTCCCAATGCGCGTATTCCGATGGCCGCACCCATGCTTCCGCCGGTCCATTTGGGCCTGCGAAAACTGTTGACAGAGGCAAGGCCGTCTTTAAGATACAGATGAGGACAATTTGTGATTCTCGCGTTTTTTATGTTTTGCATGGGAGGTCCAACCGATGAAAGTCGCGTGTTTGAGTTTGTTGACCGTTTCGCTGTGTGTTGCCGGATGCGCGTCGAGCGAGGGGGAGAGTTATGCTTTGGCCGGCTACGATTTCGGCCGACTCGACAAGGTGGCCATTGTCGAAGTCACGGGACGCGTGTACGGGGACGCGGTGAAGAATCAGATCAGCAATATGTACATGATGGAACTGATGAAGCGAGGGTACGGCGTCGTCGAGCGCACGGAGGTGCAGGCGGTTCTGAAGGAGCAGGAGTTTCAGGCCTCGGACATCACCAGCGACCAGGGTGCGGCCAGGGCGGGGGAGATCCTGAACGTGCCGGCCGTGATGCTGGTGAGCATACCCAAGTATAAGGAGAAGATGGAGATGTCGGCCAAGATAGTCGAGGTTGAAACCGGGACCGTTCTGTGGATCGGCAACGGTTCGGGCAGCACGGGCAAGACCCTCTCGACCATTGTGGGAGCGGCTGCCGGCGCCGCGATTGGCGCGGCGGTGGCGGGGGGCGATTCCAGCGACCGCGTGGTCGGCGGAGTCATTGGCGGTGTGGCTGGTGGTGTAGCTGGCAACGTCCTCTCGCCCGACCAGGTCAAGCAGGTTAGAAAGGTCGTCGCCGATACGTGTGAAGATTTGCCGTACCGAGTGCCGAAAGCAAGCAAATAGGGGCTGCGGGTTCGACCGCAGCGACAGATCGTTTCAGGGGCTGGGAGTCTGCAGGACTTGCGGCCCCTTTCTCTTTGTGTGCCCGGCAGGGCACACTTGCTTGGAGGTGCAAGTCCTCTATGGGCCCGGCAGCGGGAACCATTAGCCGGACGACAAGGGCTGCCGCCGTGAGGCGGGGTCTGAAGGAAGCCGCAGGCAAAGCACTGGCTCGACGAACAGGAATCGCATAGGAGGCGACACTGTCGGATGAGAAGGCAAATATCTTCAAAGTCCAATAGCTGCCCGGAAGGCAGGGTCGTAGATGCGGCGGGCATAAGTGTGAAGGCAAGTGTGCATTACCCGGGGAGATCTGTATGGCTGCCACGTGCTACCGTTGTCAAGAGGCGACGGGATGGTCATGCAGAAGTCAGCCGAGGGCATAGTAGGCCGATGGTTCGACCCGGCCGAAGGCCCGAACATGACCGTCGGCTCTGGCCGCTTTCGGTTCATCGACATGGAGGCGTAGAAGATGGGCAAGGCTCATGCCGAGACAGACGATAGACGGCGGAACCGTCGACGGGCTGTCCCGGTGCGTCAAGTGTTGGCGACCACTGGAGCAGGAACCAGGGCAGGACAAGACGAACTGATGGAACGCGTGGTCGAACGAGCGAACATGCTACCAGCATGGTCGCGGGTCAAGTCCAACCAAGGCTGCGCCGGCCCCGACGGCGAAAGTATCGCCGCGCTGGCTGGGCGTCTGCGAACGGACTGGCCCAGGATAAGACAACAATTGCTCGAAGGGCGCTATCAGCCGCAACCGGTTTTACGGGTTGACATTCCCAAGCCTAACGGTGGCACGCGTCAGCTGGGGATTCCGACGGTACTGGATCGTCTGATTCAACAGGCACTTCTGCAAGTGCTGAGTCCGCTGTATGAGCCGACGTTCTCCGAATCGAGTTTCGGATTCCGTCCGGGTCGTTCAGCGCATCAGGCCGTTCAGCAGGCTCAACGGTATATCGATTCGGGCCACCGCTGGGTGGTCGACATCGACCTGGAGAATTTCTTTGATCGGGTCAATCACGACATCTTGATGTCACGGTTGGCCCGGACGATCGAAGACAAACGGGTCCTGGGTTTGATTCGCCGTTACCTGCAAGCCGGCGTACTTTGCGACGGTGTTGTCTCGGCTCGGTCCGAGGGGACGCCGCAGGGCGGTCCACTCAGTCCGCTTCTGAGCAACGTCTTTCTCGATGAACTGGACAAGGAGCTGGAGGCCCGTGGGCACTGCTTTGTCCGATACGCTGACGACTGCAACGTTTATGTTCGGAGTCGGCGTTCGGGCCAGCGTGTCCTGGCCTCGCTGGAGCAATTCTTGGCCGCACGTCTCCGGCTGCGAGTGAACCGACGGAAAAGTGCCGTCGGTCGGCCTTGGGACCGTGCGTTCCTGGGCTATAGCGTCACTTCCCAGCATCAGAGCAAGCTTCGTCCGGCCGGTAAGTCCCTCAAGCGTTTCAAGAGCAAGCTCAAGGCCCTGTTTCGACGGGGCCGAGGGCGGAACCTGCTTCGGTTCATTACGGAGGACCTCAATCCGGTGCTCCGTGGCTGGGGTAACTACTACCGCCTCAGTCAGACGAAGAAGGTCTTCGACGATCTCGACAAATGGGTTCGTCGTCGGCTGCGTCTGCTGAAGTGGCGTCAGTGGAAACATCCGCGGACACGCCTTCGTCGGCTTATCCGTCGCGGTCTGACTTCGGAACGGGCCGCTCGCAGCGCCTACAATGGCCGTGGCCCCTGGTTCAACAGTGGGGCTTCCCACATGAACCAAGCCTTCCCGAAGATCTATTTCGAGCGCTTCGGTCTTATCTCACTCGTCCAAACGGTTCGTCCATGCCCCTGGCAGTCATGAACCGCCGTGGTACGGAACCGTATGCCCGGTGGTGTGAGAGGCCGGAGGGGGCAACCCCTCCCGCCTACTCGATTTCAGAGCCGGGCTCTGGCTCTGTTGCGTGATGTCTTTTCGTACGTGACGCGCAGTCAGATGAACAGCGAAGCGCGGTCGCCTTCTATTCGCTGAGCCAATCCGGCCGACGTTCGCTGTTCGCCCGGGCGAAACGACAGGGGCTCGGCGAATTGCATGACGACGCGGCGCAGGGCGGAATTGACGCCGTCTACGTGACGGACCTGTCCCGAGCGGATGAAGTCCACCATGTCGAACGAATCGTCCGGGCCGTAGCGGGGTACGCTGAAGCGGGCCGTGACCTGCTGGCCCGGATAAGGGCACCGTTCGTCGGCGTAACAGGTGAAGGCTGCTTCAGTGCTCGATACCTTCGCCATCTGTCCCTGGGACAATTCCCCCTCGAAGTCCTCGGCGAACCAGATGGGCCAGTGGTAATGCAAGGACTGCTCCTCCCGTGGCTCGTGTGTTGCGTTCATTTCTGTTCACCCTCTACAGCCGGATGCAAATGTCTGTCGTGTCATCAATGGGATCGGCTGCGTGCGCTTCCGACTTAACAGGGAAATACCGAGAAAATGACGTTCTCTTCAACTGCCATGCGCATTCTGCGGGTTTCGAGGTTATTATTGAGGGGGACGGGAGATGCGATTTTCGGCGTGCCTGTTGCGGCCGGACGCGACCTTCCTATAATCCCTCTCTCGCGCCTCGCACAAGATCGGCGAACATGCGTCCACGTTGCTGGAAGTTGTCAAACATGTCGTAACTCGCGCAGGCGGGACTGAGCAGGACGACGTCACCGGGATCGGCGAGCCTGGCGGCGATATCCACCGCCTGAGCCAGCGACGAGGCACGCTCGATGCGCGGTTCGGAAGGGTCCGACACGGCGGCCCGAATCGCGGCCGCTATCTTGTCGGCCGTCTCGCCCATCAAGACGGCGGCCCTGGCGCGCCGCGCGATCGTCTCGCCCAGTTCGTCGAAGGGCAGTTTCTTGTCGTATCCGCCGGCAATGATGATTTTCGGCTCTTCAAATGCTTCGAGCGCTACGATGGCGCTCTGAGGCGTCGTGGCGATGGAGTCATTGTACCAGCGCACGCCGCTCTTGACGGCAACCAGCTCCAGACGATGGGGCAGCGCTTTGAAGCCCGGCAAAGTCCCTGCGATTGCCCGGTCTGTCATGCCGAACTGCCTGGCGACAGCGATCGCACCGGCCAGGTTGGACAGGTTGGCCCGGCCCGGCAGGGCAAAGCTCTCTCGTATCTCGTCGCTCACTTCGTCGGCGGAATACTTCACGCAAAGGCGTCCGGCCTGTTGTGCGTATTTGTCGTGCCACCGCGAGGCGATGGGGTCGTCGGCGTTGAAAATGGAGACGGCCGGCACGTTCCTGTCGCATCGTTGCAGGCGAAAGATGTTTTCCTTGGCCGCACAGTACGCTTCGAAGGTCCCGTGGCGGTCGAGGTGATTCGGCGTCAGGTTGGTCAGCAGCGCAATGCGGGGACCGATCCGTATCCGAGCCAACTGCTCGAGCTGAAAGCTCGAAAGCTCCAGGACTGCCACGTCTCGCGGGCCGATCCGATCGAGCGAAGCCAGCAGGGGGCGGTTGCCGATGTTTCCGCTGAGCCAGACTTTTTCGCAGGCCGCTACGCCGCTGCGCCGCGGGGCCTTTTCCAGAAGGTGCGCCGCAAGGGCCGTGGTTGTGCTCTTGCCGTTGGCGCCGGTGATGCCGACCGTCGTTGCCGGGCACATTTGGAAGAACAGCTCGATCTGAGACGTGATGAGCCTATCGTGTCCGCGTGCGATCCGGAGGAACTCGTTGTCGGGCGGCACGGCCGGATTGACCACAACCACGTCGGCTGTGGCAAAATCGTCCGGTTCGTGCCGGCCCAGGTGAAGCTCGACGTTCCCCAGCCCGCGCAACTGCCCGATCGAATCGCCAAGCTGCTCCTGCGTCGCCAGATCCGTGACCAGCACCCTCGCGCCGGCCTGAGCGGCAAATCGGGCTGCGTCCACGCCGCCGCCAAAGCGTCCCAGGCCCATCACCAGAACTGTTTTGTCTGCAAGAGTCGCCGCATCCATGTTCTATCTGAACTTTTGCAAAACTCCTCTTCTATGTGTCCGTCAAAGGTTTCACGCCACTGTATATCGAGGCGACTCCGAGTGTCAATGGGACGGCCGAGACGTTGGCGAAGCCGGCTTCCCGCATCAGGGCCAGAAATTCCTGCGGCGTGTGGAAGCCTTCTATGGATTTGTTGAGATGCCGGTACGCGGTCTTGTCCCGCGAGACGAGCGAACCGATCAGCGGGACCGCCACGCGTAAGTAGGCCAGATAACACCGCCGCACAAGGGCGTTCGACGGCAAGGAAAACTCCAATACGAGGGCGGTTCCCCCCGGTCGCAGTATCCGGTGCATCTCCCGGAGCGTGCGCAGGACATCGGCCATGTTGCGGATGCCAAAGGCCATGGTCGCCGCATCGAACGTGTTCTCAGGGAAGGATGTTGCCGAGGCGTCCTCGCACAAAAGGCGGGCGCGCGAAATGCGTCCTCGCTGACGCAGCTTCTTGCGGCACACGTCCAGCATGTTGGGCGAGAGGTCGAGACCGACCGCCTCGGTGATGTTAGGCCGGTCTCGCAGCATCGCGATCAGTAAATCCCCGGTGCCCGTGGCCAAGTCGATGACTCTGAGGGGGCGCTCGGCGTCGAGGCGCCCGACGGCCCGGCGGCGCCAGGAACAGTCGCGTGCCAGAGACAACAAATGGTTCAGAAAGTCGTACGTGGGCGCGATGTCATCGAACATCTGCCCCACGGACCGGCGAGCGAAAGGGGAGATATCACTGGTCGTGGGAGCGCCCTCGTGCATGAGCCGTCCAGAATGGCACGCCGCCCGACCGCCGCGGTGGACGGGGGCAGACTCTACAGTTTTGTTTGCATTGCGTTGGCCAGTTCGATCTTGGCGTCGATGACCGCTTGCTCGATGCATTTTTTCCAATCGTCGCCGAACTGGTCTTTGTATTTGGGTTTCTCGTACGCGTAGATGATGGAGCGTGAGGCGTTGATCAGGGCGCCGGTCCCGTCGGTTTTGCAGAATCGCACGCAATCGGCCGCCGAGGCGCCCTGCGATCCATAGCCGGGCACGAGGAACCAGATCTTGTCATATTTCGTGCGGAGTGCCGCGGTCACCTCGGGGGCGGTGCCGCCGACCACCATGCCGATATTGCTGTATCCGCTCTGGCCGACGCGTTCGGGTACGGCGGCAATTTCGCCGACGATCTCAGCCATCTTTTCATACAGCGGCTGGCCCTGGGCATCCTGGACATCCTGGATGGCGGCCGCCGACGGATTGCTGGTCCGCACCAGGACGAACACGCCTTTGCCCTGGGCTTCGGCCATCTTGGCAAACGGCTCAATGCCATCGAGGCCCGTGTATCCGTTGACGGTGATGGCGTCGGGGGCCAGCGTGTCCTCCAGGCCGGCCAGTTCGGGATTCTGCAGATGGGCCTCGGCATACATCTCGGCCGTGTGCCCGATGTCGCCGCGCTTGACGTCGCCGATGATCTCCAGACCCAGCTCATTGGCTTCGCTGATCAAGGCGTAGTAGGATTCCAGCCCTTCCGAGAGATATTTCTCGAAAAACGCGATGTTGATTTTCACGGCCGGTACCATCGGCGCCACGATTCGCATGGTCTGCGTACAAAAGTCAAAGATGGCATCCACGGCCGCCGCGGCGTCGAACTCATCGTTCATGTGACGATGCGTCGTGATCGCCGGCGGAAGGCGGTGGTACACGGGATCCAGACCAACAATCAGTGACGTCTTCTTCGATTGAACGGCCGTACACAACCGATCGGCAAAGTGGCTGGACATAACCTGATTCACCTTTCCTTCAAAATTTTCCCGACATGGCGATGGGACAACGCTCCGGCACCACAGCTTTCCTTTCTTCTCAGGAAAGCTCTCCTCGTGCTCCATGCCCGGAAACAAAACTCTTTTGGCCAAACGTTCGGACCACTATAATCACACACCAAGTGTCGAGCAAGACAGAAATCGGACCAGAGGTGGGATTTGGAAAAAGCAGAAAAGAAGTCCAGACGCAGAAAGCTGCTCTACTGGCTGCTCATTGACATCGTCGTAGCCGCCACAATCATTGGTTTGCTGTTGCACAAGCCGGCCCGGTACAACCCCATTGCCTCCGCCGTCGGCAGCGGTAGCGACCGGGTGCATCCGTACATTTCGCACGACCTGGGGCCACAATTCTACAATGGAGCGCAAAGCCAGCGTCCTTTCGACATGATCGTGCTGGACAAGGGCTTGAATGAGGTCATTTCCGAGGCCGGATGGGCCCAGCAGTCCGAGGGGATCAACCTGTCGCGGCCTGAGATCCTTTTCGTCCCCGGCCGGATCGTCCTGATGGGCGCCGCCGACGTGGAGGGAGCGGAATTTGTCGTCACCATCGAACTGAAGCCCGTGTTGGAAGACCAGGGCCTGCTCAACCTCAACGTCGCCAAGGTCAAGATTGGCGCGATGAACATCACGCCGCTGGCGAAAATGGTGGCCAAAAGGATGTACCAGCAGCGGCTGGAAACCGAGCCCGTCGACACGAAAGACCTGCGGGCCCAGATCGCCGCGTCTCTTCTGAACGAGGAGCCCTTCGACCCCGTTTTCAAGGCCGAGGATAAGTGGGTCCGGGTCACCGATTTCGAGATCACGCCAGGTAAGCTCGTCGCTCGCTTCGAGCCGGCCCAATAGACGCCGACATGTATTGGCGGTTTGCGCCGGCACCAAAAGAAACGAGCCCGGAGACAATGCCCCGGGCTCGGATTCGTACATGACACCGAAGGCTCAGGCCGCCCCGATCCCTGGTTTCTTGCCTTGCCGTGCGTAGTGCACGACCACAACCACCACGATGAAGACGACCAGGAGGATGATTCCCATCCATCCGATCTTGGACCAGAGGCTCCAAACGCTGCCGAACGCTGCGGCACCGGCAGCCAGCGCCATAAGCACGTTCCACAGCACGCGCCGGCCGCCTTTCGGTGCGTACTTGCCGAGATACTTCTCCTGGTTCATCAGGAACAGGAACGCGAAGTACGCGATGGGGAGCAGGACCATAGCAAAGACCGAGGTGGGCACCGCGAGATAGGGGGCCGCATCCTTCCAGAAGAACGGCCCCAGGGCCCCGACGGCCACCATCAGGCTTCCGAATCGTTGCGGCCAGCCGCGCGCGGGCTTGTTGAGGAGCTCGCAGAAACACAGGCCGTTGATGGTCATCAGCATCGTCGCGGCGCTCAAGGCCATGCCGATCACGCCGAGGCCGAAAACGTACTGGGCGACGACCGAGCCGGTCAGCGGCGCGAGCGTGTCGGCCAGGTTGAAGGCATCCCGTTTGACCAGGATCGCCGCCATGCGCTTGTCGGCCCAGGGCAGCGCCTCGGATTTCTGCTGCACCTGCTCGGGCGTGAGCGCCGCGAAGGCCTCGGCGCCGATCTCATGTTTGAGTCGGCCCGCCAGGAGGCCTTTGTACGGCTTGACGAGATTGGCAGCGGGTTCACCGACGATCTCGCCGCCCGGTTCAGCCGCTACAAGCCCTTGCGCCGGCACCGCGTGGAACTGGCTGCTGGAAGCGATGACCACACAGCCGGTGGCCAGGATGAACGGGATGAACAATCCGGTGGACAGATCGAAGATCGCCAGACCCCGGAAGTCCTTGTCCCAGCCCTTGCGAAGCATGGAGTAGGGCAGCAGGAAGGTCATGTTGATGCCCACCGCCGTCGCGGCGGCGCTGATCATCACGTCCCGCTGCTGTCCCACGATCATGTCCGTCCAGTAGGATTGGAACTGCCCGGCCACCTTCGCGATCTCAACGCTTATATCTCGGGTGGGCTCAATGAACAGCCGCCAGTTAGGAATCAGGCCGCTGCCGATCTTGCCCCAGTCAATCTCACCCCCAATGCTGAGTTTGATGACAACGCCGATGAAGCACAGCACAATCAGACTGACGATGGACTTGATCATGATCTCGAAGACCTTGACGCCTTTGCCGCCGGCGCTGTAGGTCAAGCTTGCGGTCAGTGCCAGAACGAGGAAGATCGCCCCGGCGACCATCTTTCCGGGGATTTCCCCCATCACGCCCGGTCCGATCAGTCCGGGCAGCAGGTTCTGGCGGATGGCCGCTGTGCCCAGCGCGAATTGCGGCAGCGACCAGACGAGGTTGGCCATCATGGAGGCCAGCAGCCAGCCCCAGCCGAGGACCGGGCTGACGTGCTCGTTGATCCCGCGCAGCGGGCGCTCTCCCGTGGACAGGGTGACGTAGGCGATGGCGCTGAGCATGATGATCCCGAGGATCATCGCCAGCGGCTGGAGCCACATGAAACTGAAGCCCACCAGCACACCGAGATACAGGCTCGATGACAGCGAGCCGCCGCCCAGTGTGATGCCGCTCTGGAGCCAGCCCGGACCTGAGAGTTTCAGGAAGACCTTCGCCAGTGCCCCCCGGCCCTTGGCCTTGGCGTCCAGGATCATCTGGCGATCCTTCTCGATCCGGGGGTTCATGT
Source organism: uncultured Pirellulales bacterium (assembly GCA_964415045.1). Lineage (GTDB taxonomy): Bacteria > Planctomycetota > Phycisphaerae > Sedimentisphaerales > Anaerobacaceae > CAYPZL01. The sequence continues at coordinate 45,908 of CAYPZL010000011.1, forward strand.
GCATGACTTGCTTCTCCGGCGACGCAGAGCCTTGCTCGCTTGCGTTCGATGCCATCGCGCGCCTCCTGTTTCAGGAATATCAGCCTACAGTTCGAGACAAGATGATATCTTTCGTCCCAAGGACCACCTCGGGGCCGGCCTCACAGGACAGGGCCCCTGTCCCTATACAAAACGTGCCGCCTATTGTGAGCCCCCCTCAAACGGGTGTCAACTTCGTTTTCAGTTGCCCCCAGGATTTTCGCCAACAGGATTCGCTGGCCCAGTTGACCCCGTCTGTGCCTTGATGACGGCACGGAATATGGGCGCCGTATTCGCGCCGATGATGATGGGTGAGTTACGCTTGGTATTATCGGCCGTGGCGTTTCGGTCAGAGTCCAGGTTATTCTGGGGAAGGTTTCTGTTGGGGCCCATCCTCGTGCGTTTCTCGTCTGCGTGCGACTTCGCGGATCACGGCGGCGTTGTCCAGATCGCCCTCGCCGGCGGCCATCGCTTTCTCCAGGATGTCCCGGTGCACCCGGGACAGCGGCAGTTCCTGGCCGGCTTGTCGCGCGTACTTGAGAATGAGTGAGACGTCTTTGTGGTGTTGTCGGATGCGGGATTGCGGCGTGAAATCCTGCCTCAACATCTTCTCGCCCTTGATCTCCATCGCGGCCGAATAGGCGGGCGAGACTTTGAGCAATTCCAGGAAGCCTTCGAGGTCGAGTCCCAACCTTTCCGCGAAGACAAGGCCCTCGGCCAGGACCAGGCGGTTGAGTCCGAGAACCAGATTGCTGGCCAATTTGGCTTTTGAGCCGCTGCCGGAGGGACCGAGGTAGAAGACTTCCTCGGAAAGGGCGGCGAGGATGTCCGTGCAGCGATCGAAGGCAGTCTTGTCGCCTCCCACCATGAAGACCGCTTCCCTGTTGCGAACCTGGTCGCTGGAGCCCGAGATCGTGGCATCGAGCAGGCAGATTCCCCGTTGTTCCAGACGCTGGGCGAGCCGGATAGTCTCTTTGGGGTCGCCCGTGGTTGTATCGATGATGTGACGGGGAGGTTTCTCCGCCTTGACGAGCCCGTTCGGTCCTTCCACCACCTCGCGCACGACGTTCGTATCGGGCAGGGAGAGCACGACGCGCGGAACGGCCCGTGCAATCTCTTGCGGTGACGCGGTGACGCGGCCGCCGATGGCGCGGAGGTTGGCGCATCTGGCCGCGTCGATGTCGAAGCCGACAATCTCAAAATGCCGCGAAAGCAGCACTTCCGCCACGGCGGTCCCGACGAGCCCGAGGCCGATCAGGCCCACGGTCCTGCTCGCACCGGGTTGGTCCTGGGGCGTGGTCACGGCTTTTTCCCTAAAGTCTTAGCAGGGCTACCATTACGGCGACGCAGGCCAGGCAGATGGCCAGCGTAATTGCAAAGCCCACCACCGATTGTGCGGAGGGTTTGACGATGAACAGGCCGCCGGCAGTGAGCAGGCGTTTCTCGGGGGGGACGACTTCGTCGAGACTGAGCTTGAGTCGATCTTCGGCTCCGATAGGCGTATAGATGCGCTTGAAGAAGTCGTCCACCCTTTCGCGAGCGGATGGGGCGGTTACAAGACTGCCGATGACTCCCGCCAGAACGCCTGTCAGGATCGGGATTCCCACGGTGACTGCTCGTGGACAGTTGCATACGTAGCGCGTGACGACAAACGCCCCCACAGCGAGGATGGCGCTGCAAAAGACGCCCGTGGTGTTCATCCTTCGCCAGAGAATACCCATGGCGGTGGCGATGCCGATGAGACTGAGGATGTTGAAGTAGTCCAGCAGTGCTTTGACGATGCTGCTTCGCATCAATATGGCGACCACGAGCGCGATCAGGGCGATGACGACACCGGTTCGGCGGGTGAAGCTGACGAGCTCGGATTCGGAGGCGCCGGGCTTGATGTAGGTGCGGTAGATGTTCTGGGAGAACAGCCCTGCGACGGTTACCTGGACGGCGTCGCCGGAGGACATGGCCGCGGCCATCACGCAGGCGAGCATGACGCCCTGCAGTACCGGCGGCAGCAGTCTGCGGATCGAGTCGCCGAAAGCGGTCTCGGCATTTACCGCGACACCCGAGTTGATCAGATAAACCAGCCAGGCGAGCCCGAGCAGGCTCCAGCCGATGGTGCAGACGCGCTTGAGGACGTTGCCGTAGGTGAAACCGACCCGACCCTGCCACTCCGTTTTGCCGGCGCCGCAGACGGAGATCAGATGGGGGAATGCCAGCGCGGTCAGTGGCGCGTTGATGCAAAGCAGAAGAACGGTCCAGATATTGAAGGATTTCGGGTCGAAGAGGCGCAGGATGCTGGGGTTCTCGGCCTGTTGGGCGGTGAGGGTATCGAGCAGGCCGCGCATGCCGCCGACCTCCTGCAGGCGCAGGGCCGCCGGGATGGCGATGAACGACAGCGCGATGATCATCAGTCCCTGAATCATGTCGGTTCGGATGGCCGCGACGATGCCGCCCCAGTAGCTGTAGACGATGAAGACCGCCGTAGATACCAGCAGGATGCCGAAGAACCAGAGGTCGCTTTCCTTCTCGCTGACGTATCCTGCATCCTCTTCGGCGACTGCCTGCGGGGAGGTCCGGCCGGCTTCGGCGGCAACCGGTGCGCTGGTGGCCGTGGCGGTCTTGCCCATCATCCCCTGGACCGTGCGGGTGGTGGCCAGCAGGACGCCGCCGAGAAAGACGATCATGCCGGTCGAGGCGACGATGATGTAAAGGACGCTGGCTGCCTTGCCGAAGCGCTTCTCGTAGAAATCCGCCATGGTCAGATACCGCATGCGCCGCACGACCGGGGCGATGATCCAGTAGAAAGGTGTTCCGAAAAGCCACATCCACGAGACCCAGATGCCCGAAACGCCGCTGGCAACGGTGGCGGTGACGACACCGGCGGCGTTGCCCGGATGCGTGCCGGCACCGAAAGCGTGCATCACCATCATCAGCGTGCCGAATTGGCGGTTGCCCAGAAGGTAGCCCTCCTGGCCGCGAATCTCCCGCTTGCTCCACCAGCCCAGCAGCAGCACGCCGTGAAAATAGAGGATCAGGACCACCCAAATCAACACGTCCAAGCCGAGGATAACCATAGACACTCCGGGCTCTGCCAACTCGAATTCAGGTCGCATCACCGCCGACGCTCGACGCTGGGCCGGCGCACGCCGGTGGATCGTCTCATTGTTGTCCCTGCCTGTCAAGGCCCCATTCCCGTATCTCATGGGCCAATTCTCGTTGGGATTGACAGGCGTGCGACGGCGGCGATCAGGGATTTGTGGTGCGTTGCCCCGGCGGAGAACCATCGCGACAACCGGTTTTTTTCAACGCGGGCGCGAAGGTGCGACCTGATCCCTGGGTATTCTTAAGTTTTGTAAGATCAAGACGTTATGCATCAGCGGTCGCGGCCTGGCGGAGAGAATTCATGGCAAAAGAGTTGACAACGCCGCGCAGATCGCTATGGTGGTCGGTTCACTTATGTCGGTAACTTCAGCCGTAGCGCGTCTTGCAACTGCGGTTTCCGGTACGCCCAGGGAAAACTCGGGGAACAGAAGGGGTTTCAGGTACGTACAGCCCTGGATATTGTGTGCAGACGCTCAAGAATGTGGAGGCCGTGGCCTGTGACGAATCGCAGGCCGCAGCTTCTCTTGAACGGCGGAAAGGAGAATTGATGGACGTATTGTCAGTACTGAAGAGCAAAATGGATGGGGCCGGCGTTGAAAAACTCACGGCCCTGAACAATGCCGAGGTAAACGCTTTTGTGGCTCGGGCCATCGAGTTGTGTGAGCCCGACAGGGTGTGGGTCGGCACGGACTGCGACGAGGATGTTGCCTACTGCCGCCAGCTCGCTATCGACAACAAGGAAGAGCTGCCTCTCGCCATCAAAGGGCACACGGTCCATTTTGACAGCTATTACGACCAGGCGCGCAGGAAGGAAGTCACCAAGTATCTTGTGCCCCGCGATGAAACCCTGGATTCCAAGCTCAATCAGGTCGAGCGCGAGGAAGGTCTCAAGGAGATCGAGGACTTGCAACGCGGCGCCTACAAAGGCCGTACCATGCTGGTCCGGTTCTTCTGCCTGGGCCCCACCAATTCGGTTTTCGCGATTCCGTGCCTGCAGATCACCGACTCGGCCTACGTTGTCCACAGCGAAGACATGCTCTATCAGAGGGGTTACGAAGAATTCAAGCGGCAGAGCGCCCGGGGGGATTTTGAGTTCTTCAAATTCCGTCACTGCACCGGCGAAGTGACCGAGCGCATGACCAGCAGGAATCATGAGCTCAACCGCGTGTACATGGATCATACCCGGAACACGGTCTACTCGGTCAACACGCAGTACGCCGGCAACACCGTGGGGCTCAAGAAGCTCTCGCTGCGTCTGGCCATCCGCAAGGCCGACCGGGAAGGCTGGCTGGCCGAGCACATGTTCATCATGCGCGCTAACGGCCCGGGCGGCCGCAAGACCTACTTGTGCGGCGCCTACCCCTCCGCCTGCGGAAAGACCTCAACCGCCATGATTCCGGGTGAAAACATCGTGGGCGATGATCTGGCGTATTTCCGCGTCATCGATGGGGAATTTCGAGCTGCCAACGTCGAGGCCGGCATCTTCGGCATTATCCGGGACGTCAACGCCGAGAGCGATCCGGTCATCTGGGACGTGCTGCACAACGAAGGGGAGGTCATTTTCGGCAATGTCCTGGTCAACGACGGCAAACCCTACTGGCTGGGCATGGGCCAAGAGATCCCCGATACCGGTATGAACCACGTCAGTGTCGAGTGGAAGAAGGGCATGAAAGGCCCGGACGGCAATGACACGACGCCCAGCCATAAGAACGCCCGCTATACGGTGCGCATGAGCGACCTGAAGAACAAGGATCCGGATTGGGATAACCCGAACGGCCTGCCCGTTGGCGGCATCATCTACGGCGGCCGTGACAGCGACACCAACGTTCCGGTGCGTGAGGCCTATAGCTGGGAACACGGCATCTGCACCATGGGCGCCATGCTCGAATCCGAAACCACCGCTGCCACCATCGGCGCCGAAGGCGTGCGGAAATGGAACGTGATGAGCAACATGGACTTTTTGTCCATGTCCGTCGGGAGGTACATTCAGAACAACCTGGCGTTCGCCGCAGATTTGCGGCGGCCCAAAGTCTTCGGAACGAACTACTTTTTGCGGAAGAGCGGCAAGTACCTTAACGGGATGCTGGACAAGGCTGTATGGGTCAAGTGGATGGAGTTGCGCGTCCACAATGACGTCGACGCCCTGGATGCGGGCTACGGCCTGATCCCGAAGTACGCCGACCTGAAGCGGCTCTTCAAGGAGGTTCTGGACAAGGAGTACACCGAGCAGGACTATGTGGAGCAGTTCACCGTCCGTATTCCAGAGTTGCTGGCCAAGCTCGATCGTATGGGGGAGATCTACGCCACGGTTATGGATACGCCCGAGACGATGAAGAGTGAAATGGTTGCCCAGCGCAGGCGACTGGAAGCGTTGAAGGCCGCTCACGGGAAGGACTACATCTCTCCGATGGATCTGTAGTGCCTGGACCCTGCGCGTGGAAATTGGACCGTCTGCGCTCGGTCCGTCAGTGGATCAGATCGGAGCCGAGACGCTCGAGCGCCTCGTCGAGTACCGGGGCCAGGTGGGGCCACTGGAATCTTCGGAGACGCTGCCGAAGGTTCTGTGTTGAGTCGGCTAAAGAGGCGCCTGCGTCCAGCCGCCGGGCACATTCGGTCAGCTTGTCGGCCAGGTCGGCGCTGCTGCCGTCGTAAAAGAAAGCGCAGGCCCCGGTGTCCTCTTCGCGGCCGAATATCTCCGGATACGCCAGCCGTTCGGGCAGCAAAGGGTACGCGCCGGCCAGCGCTGCCTCCACGGCACTGAGTCCGAAGAATTCATGTTCGGCCGTCGAGACGAATACGTCGGCCTCGCACAACGCCGCTTCATAGTCGGTGCGATCGCGCTGGTAGCCCCAGCGGTCGATATGGTCGGCGAAGTGCCGGCGAGCCCGGTCGAAGACCTCGGGCTTGTCCCGGAATTCCTCACCGATGACGCTGAGTCGAAACCCAACACCGCGACGCTCCAACAGCTTCAACGCGTCAAAGAAGGTCTCGGGGTTCTTGTCATGCTCCCACCGGGCGGCCCAGAGAATTCGCAGAGGCCCGTCTTTTCTTTCGCCTCGCGCACGCATCGGGCGTACCCCCGGTGGCTGCACACCGGCCTTCTCTCTGATCCGCTGAGCAGCCTCGTCGCACTGGTAGTCCGGCATGCGTTTCAGAAAGGTCGCAAGAGCCGCAAGAAACGACTCGCGGTGAAAGACCGAGTTGAACCAGACGGCATCGGCGGCCAGCGCCGTGGTCACGTTCGTCATGGCGAACTGGTAATCACGCTCGCTCTCGAATCGCACCGGATACGTCAGTTGGTTTTCGTGGAAGTAGACGACGCTTGGAAGTTCGCGAATTCCCCGAGGCGCCAGGCCGAGAAACTCGGCCAGGTTGAGCATATCGGAGCAAAACAGCACGTCCCAGGGCAAGTCCCCCGAGGCGCGCTCGGCAACCATGTCGGCGAAGGTGACCGCGGCGTGCCGCATCCGCCATTTCCATTTGTAGGGCGGCAACTGAAAGACGGTCCACTGGTGGGCGCTGGCGGCCGACCAGCCGTCCAGAAAGGCCTTATGACTGCCCCCGTAGTAGGGCTCGAGTGCGAGGATCCTCATGATTGTGCGACCGCCCTTCGGTGCGTTACCGTCGCCGGAGACATCACGATGTCTCCCAGTCGTATTCGATTTCCAGCCGAAGCTTATGCCCGGCCTCTTCCCGGGCCAGCCCAAGAAACGTGTCTCGCAGCTCCTTGTTCTTCGCGACGGAAGCGAGGTTGGTATAGAGCCTGAAGGCGGCCCGTTGGCGCAAATTCGTTGCTGTTAGTCTATCCGAATCGGGGTAGAAGGCAAGAAAAATTGTGCGACCGGCACCGCCGTGTCTGTGCAGATTTTAGGGCACGTTGGCTTTGGGCCAGTAGGTGGTCCATTG
>CAYPZL010000012.1:0-51191 GCA_964415045.1 uncultured Pirellulales bacterium
AATCCTGTTCCCCACGCCCCAGACCAATCGAAAAAGTCAGTCAACTTGAGTAAGTGGATGCCCCCGTATTTCCTGGCCAAGTCGGACGCCGAGGGGCGCTTCGCGTTCAACGACCTTCCCGCTCGCGGCTGGGACATGAGGCCCTGGGGCGAGTCGGAAGGGGCCAGCGGCGCGTACACGATAGCAGTCAAACACGAGGACTACGCGGCGGCGGACACGGACATCCAGCTGTTGCCGGGGCAGACGGTCGACGATCTCGTGATTTCGGTCCGTACGGATGGGAAGAATGCTTCAACCGGGAGATTGTGCTCATTCCGCTCGAGTAGCGCACGTCCCCTTTCTTTCTGCGGCCCGGCCCCCCGTAGAGAAGCGCCTACTTAATCCCCGCGTGGTATTCCTGGACCGATTTGACGTCAGGTTGTCGCTCTTTGATGGCGGCGATTCCCTTGGCGGCGGCCCGGGCGGCGGCGATAGTGGTAATGTACGGCACCTTGTACCGAATCGCGGCCTTGCGGATGTAGGAATCATCGGCCTTGCTGGCCTTGCCCTTGGGGGTGTTGATCACGAGCTGGATGTCACCGTTCATGACCTCGTCGGCGATGTGCGGGCGCTGCTCGCGCATTTTGTATGCGCGTTCGGCCTCGATGCCGTGTTGGGCGAGGAACTCCTGCGTTCCCCCCGTAGCCTTGAGCGGGAAACCGAGCTGGGCAAACTGGCGGGCCACCTCGACGGCCGCTTCCTTATCCTTGTCGGCCACCGTGATCAGGACGGTGCCCTGGACGGGCAAACGCCCCTGGGCGGCATCCTGGGCCTTGTAGAAGGCCAGGCCGAACGAATCGGCCATGCCCAGCACTTCGCCCGTCGAGCGCATCTCCGGGCCGAGCACGGGGTCCACCTCGGGGTAGAAATAGAACGGGAAGACGGATTCCTTGACCCCGTAGTGCGGGATGTCGCGCTGCTTGAGTTTGAGATCGGCCAGTTTCCTGCCGAGCATCATCTGGGTGGCGATGCGCGCCATGGACAGACCGCAGACCTTGCTCACCAGAGGCACGGTGCGGCTGGCACGCGGATTCGCTTCCAGGATGTAGACCTCGTCGTTGTAGATGGCGTACTGGATGTTCATCAGCCCCACCACCTTCAGCTCGACCGCGATCTTGCGGGTGTATTCGCAGATCGTGTCGATGTGCTTCTGCGGGATGGTGGTGGGCGGAATCACGCAGGCGGAATCGCCCGAGTGAATGCCGGCCAGCTCGATATGCTCCATCACGGCGGGCACGAAGGCGTCGGTCCCGTCGGCGATGGCGTCGGCCTCGGCCTCAATGGCGTTCTCCAGGAACTTATCGATCAGGATGGGTCGTTCGGGCGAGACATCCACGGCGGCCTGCATGTAGTGCTTGAGCATCTCCTCGTCGTGCACGACCTCCATGGCCCGTCCGCCGAGGACGAAGGACGGGCGCACCATCAGCGGATAGCCGATGCGGGCCGCGACCTCCATGGCCTCGTCCAGCGTGCTGGCCATGCCGCTTTCCGGCTGCGGGATGCCGAGTTTCTGCATCTTCTGGCGGAACCGGTCGCGGTCTTCGGCTAATTCGATGGTGTCCGGCGTGGTGCCGATGACCTTGACTCCGGCGGCCTCCAGCTCGCCGGCGATATTCAACGGGGTCTGCCCGCCGAATTGACAGATCACGCCTTCCGGTTTCTCTTTCTCGTAGATGCTGAGGACGTCTTCGACCGTCAGCGGCTCGAAGTACAGCTTGTTCGAGGTGTCGTAATCGGTCGAGACGGTCTCCGGGTTGCAGTTGACCATGATCGACTCGATGCCCTCGTCGCGCAGGGCGAAGGCGGCGTGTACGCAGCAGTAGTCGAACTCGATGCCCTGGCCGATGCGGTTCGGTCCGCCGCCGAGGACCATGATCTTGCGGTTGGGCGAGACGTCGGTGGCGTCCGGTGCATTGTAGGTGGAATAATAGTAGGCCGCGTCCTCCACCCCGCTGACGGGCACGGGGTGCCAGCCCTCGACGACGTCGAGCTTCTTGCGCTGCGCGCGGACCCTGGGCTCCTTGACGCCGAGGAGCTGGGCCAGATAACGGTCGGCGAAACCGTCCTTCTTGGCCTGAATCAGCAACTCGTCGGGAAGGGCCTTGCCCTTGTATTTGAGAATCTTCTCTTCCAGCTCGACCAACTCCTTCATCTGCTCGATGAACCAGGCCTTGATGTGGGTCTTGTCGTGCAGCGTTTGCACGTCGGCGCCCTTGCGCAGCGCTTCATACATGATGAACTGCCGCTCGCTGGAGGCTTCGGCCAGGAGACCGAGCAGCTCAGGGAGAGACTTGCGGTTGTAGTCTTTGGCGAAACCGAGGCCGTAGCGTCCGTCTTCGCGGGAGCGAATGGCCTTCTGGAACGCTTCCTTGTAGTTCTTGCCGATGCTCATGACTTCGCCGACGGCCCGCATCTGCGTGCCGAGCTTGTCTTCGAGCCCCTCGAATTTCTCGAAAGCCCAGCGAGAGAATTTCACCACGACGTAGTCGCCCGAGGGCGTGTATTTCTCCAGCGTCCCCTCCCGCCAGTAGGGGATTTCGTCCAGGGTCAGTCCGCCGGCCAGCAGCGAGGAAATCAAGGCGATGGGAAAGCCGGTCGCCTTGGAAGCCAGGGCCGACGAGCGCGACGTGCGGGGATTGATCTCGATAACGACGACGCGACCGGTCTCGGGGTCGTGGGCGAACTGCACGTTGGTGCCGCCGATGACCTGGATGGCCTCGACGATGTCGTAGGAGTATTTCTGCAGGCGCTGCTGCAGTTCCTCGCTGATCGTGAGCATGGGGGCCGTACAATAGCTGTCGCCGGTGTGCACGCCCATGGCGTCGACGTTCTCGATGAAGCATACGGTGATCATCTGGTTCTTGCTGTCACGCACGACCTCAAGTTCCAGCTCTTCCCATCCGAGCACGGATTCCTCCACGAGGATCTGGTGGACCAGACTGGCGCTGAGCCCGCGCTCGACCAGGGCGCGGAACTCCTCCATATTGTAGGCGAAGCCGCCGCCGGTGCCGCCCATGGTGTAGGCCGGGCGGATCACGCAGGGCAGGCCGATCTCTTCGATAGCCTTCTCGGCCTCTTCCGCGTTATTGGCGATAAGGCTCTTGGGCATCTCGATGCCGAGCTTGTTCATGGTGTCTTTGAAGGCCTGGCGGTCTTCTCCGCGTTTGATGGCATCGACCTGGACGCCGATGACCTTGACGCCGTATTTGTCCAGGACACCGGCCTTGGCCAGCTCCGAGCTGAGGTTGAGTCCGGACTGTCCGCCTAAATTGGGCAGCAGGGCGTCCGGCCGCTCTTTTTCGATGATCCTTGTCATGCTCTCGAGCGTCAGAGGCTCGATGTACGTGATGTCGGCCATGCCGGGGTCGGTCATGATCGTGGCCGGATTCGAGTTGGCCAGCACGATCTCATAGCCCAACGAGCGCAGGGCTTTGCAGGCTTGCGTGCCCGAGTAGTCGAATTCACACGCCTGGCCGATGACGATCGGCCCCGAGCCGATGATCATGACCTTCTTAATGTCCGTTCGTTTGGGCATTGGGTCTTCTCCTGTATTGGACAAACCTCGACGGAGGCTGCTGGGTGTCGAACAGGTCGGGCGGGATTAAAGCATATCGACACAGGCGTGTCAAACACCAAAGACGAAAAGTGTGTCAGTTGTGTTTTGAGGCAGGGCTTTGCGATGGGGGTCTGTGGTGCTACCGGCCGGCTGTGCGGGGGTTGAGGCGGCTGTTGTGGGGTTGCAGGGGCTTTGTGGGATGCCAAACGTCGACGCCGGAGACAGTGTCTGTTGCCAACTCAGGCTGTGGCGACGCTGTCTCCGGCGCCGGGCCGGCGAGACGTCAATATCCCGCCGTCGTTGCTTGGTGTGTCTTTGCTGGTGCGGTTCAGGCGAACTCGGGCGGCGGGTCGTCGTCGACCTCATTGGGGTCGCTACCGGACGCGTAGAACACACCGGCCTGCGTATCGCAGGCCCAGGCGGATTCCGGCGGCGGATCGTCGTCGACCTCGTTCGGGTCCCCACCGATCGCACAGAGCATGCTGTCACCTTCCGGCAAAGCCCAGGTGATCTCCGGCGGGGGATCGTCAGTCTCGTTGGGATCTGCGACCAACCAGATGGCTTCGGCTTTCGCCGGCGGCGTCCAGGCGATGTATTGGTAGGCAAGCACGGCCGCAAAGAGTTCAACGAGAAGCACCAGCGTCCTGACGGATACCCTTTTCATCTCTTCGCTCCTCCAAAGATGGTTGAAAGGACTTCACACAGTTATTCTTCTTGTCCGGGCTAATTGCATTCGGTGTACGTGTCCTGCTTGGGCTTGATGATGATCGGGCTGGTGATGCCGCTGGGCAGCATCATATCCGCTTCCGGCGTGATGTCGATGGTGCCGACGTCCCCCAGTTCCGTGGTCTCGGAGCCGCCGTCCCCTAGCGTCGCCCCGATGTTCGTGACGTACCCGGACGAATAGCCTGTCGTGTCGAACATGGAGATGATGGTTCCGTTGATCTGGGCGTTGCCTCGGACGTCCACGATCCCGCCGACGATGGCCCCCGTGAGCACGTTGTTGTCGCTCTGCTGCGGGTTGGTGTTGCCCAAGTTCACGTTGAAGTGCGGGGCCAGGATCGTCGCTTCCTGGACGGAGGACTGGTTGTTGAAGGTCGCCGCACCGGTGAAGTACAGGCAGTTGTCCACCCAATCGAAAGGTTGCGGGACGTCGGTAATGATGACGCCGTTGAACGTGCAATCCTCGAAGCGCACGTTGTTGCTCTTCGATTGGCTGGTGCTGCTCTTGTAGCAGTCGATGTAGAGGACGCCTTCAAACGTGCAGTCTTTGAAGAGGGCGTGGCGGTTGATCGGCAGCAAGGCGTCCGTGAACGTCTGGTTCTCGTAGAGGTGGCGAGAATACTGGTGACTCCAACTGTACTTCTTCTGGCCATAGTCCCCCGACGCATGGGGGAAGTACTCGGTGACTCTATCACCGCTCGGACAGGAGGGGATCTCCGTCAGGCCCGAGTTGTACATGTCGGTGTTGTAGTCGGAGATGTTCATGCCGGGCACGTCGATGCCCGAGGGCTGGCCGTAGTTGATTCCTTCGTGATAGGCCTGGACCTCATCATCCGAGGCGTAGTAGCGATCGTCATAATTCAAGCCCAGCGGTACGCCGTTGACGTCGATCGGATTGTCGTTGACGTCGAGCGTCTCCATCTGCCAGCTCTGGGAATCGATGTCGTCGAGTTCGAGAACCGTGTTGATCGTGCCGAGGACGGCCGAATCGCTGGTCATGTTGAAGGGTGAGATATCAGCCCGGTCCCAGGAGCTGTAGAGGTTGCCGTGAATCGTGGTGTCTCCGGTGAGCCACATGCGTCCGGCACTGGCGATGGCGTACGTCAGGACCTCCCGGTCCTTAGTGATGTCCATCTCCATCCTGATGCGACGCGAGATTTGCCCGTCCGTACCGATAGACTGCGTGTGGATCACATAAGGATCCGCGTCGTAGCGGTAGAATCGCACGGCGAAGCTTGCCCCGGCGTTTCCCAGATCGATCACCGGTGTGACCATGGCCTCGCCGCTGCCGCCGGCGTCGGAGAAGGAGCTGGGGCCCGGCATCGCTTGGCCGTCCAGGGCCAGATTCTGGGCGTGCTGGCACAGGTCCGCCCAGACCTGGTCGGCCTGCGCGACGGTGACGTAGTTCAAATTCGTTTCGCCGAAGTTGGCTGTGCTGACGATGTACTTGGCGCATTCCAGCCCGGACTGGGCCGCGTGCAGCGCCACGTTCACTCGATGGTGATTGGCTGCGACCTGTACGTTCGTGCTGGAGACGCCCGCCAGCGCCACGGCCAGCGCCGAGAACACCACGACGAAGATCATGGACAGCACCAGTATGACGCCGCGCTCGCTACGGCGGGTCTTTCGTGCGGGCGACATTTTCCCCCCTTCGGAAAACGGCCGGATGACTTACCCCCCAAATCCACTTCTATGATCTACTCAAAAGATAGCAAACAACGGCGCACATACAAAATCATGCCCGCATGATCTTGTATGTGCATTCTGTACCCGCTGCCTGGGTCCGGGGCGTATAGGCAAGGGCCGTCGCAGGAGTGACGGCCCCGCTATGGACACGTGTTGCAGGCGTGATGTGCTTTGAAGAACGACCTCGCCATACGAGGGCGGATCGTGCTCCAAAGAGTGATTTGCAGTGGCAAACGTTGCTTGCTGTTACGAGGTTGGCTCGTAGTAGCTGTCGCAAATGAATTCGAGAGTAGTGGCCGGTTCAAAGCCGGCCGGGACCTCCTGGACCCCCGAGCGATTGAACACCAGATCGGTATTGCCTTCCAGGGTCATGCATTCGTCGGAATAATTGATGACGGAGCCGTTGATCGTTCCGCCGGCGTTACCCTGGAACTCGATGCCGCTGGCGGCGATCACGCCGTTCAGCGTTCCGAAGTTGCCGCGAAAACAGACGCTGAAACCCGGAGCCAGAAGGAAGGTGCCGGTCTCCTGAGTGAGCTCCCCGAATTCGTCTGCCGACAGAGTGGCCGCATCGTAGCTGTCGACCGTTCCACCGAAATCGATGAGGCACCCTTCGACGGGGTAGTCAGCGTCGCCTTCCGCTACGATGAGACCGTGAATCTCCGCGTTGCCGGTGAAACTGACAACGTTGGGTACCCTGATATACATGATCCCTTGAATGACCGCGTGCCCGGAAAACGAAGGATTCACGTTGGGGGGAATCTCCACGTTCGTGAGAGTTACGTTGGTTGTGGGATCGCCCGGGGTGAACGTGCTGTCGATGTAACCCTCAAAATCGGCCGGATTCGCAACGGGAAAGTCGCAGAAGTCCGCGCCGATGGTGATGTGGTCCAGCGCGTCGCTGCCGCTGGCCCCGAATACGGAGCTGCTGTTGCCGATGTCTACACAGGCGCTGCCGTTGGCGATGCTCACTTCGCCTGCGATGGCGGACTTGCCGGTCATTTCCAACGCGAGGTTGTCGTTCGAACTTTCGATGTAGACGCTGGCTTCGATGTTCTCGTTGTATCCGTCGATATCCACGTTTCCCTGCATGTTGAGGGGCCCTTTGGTCGCGATGCCGAAATCGAAAATGGGGTTGCCGATCGTGGCGAATTGACATTTGACCCCGACTCGCCTGTCGGCTTCGGGAGTGCTGCCGGTGACCAGGAGATTCACGGTATCATAGTCCCCGTCGTAAGTGGCCGTAACGGTGAAGCTCTGACCGGTTTGTGAGTTGAGTGTGACGTTCGATATGGTCAGAGTCTCCGTCGCGCTGTTGTAGGACGGGCAGATGTTACAGATATTCGCGGCCGCCAGAGTCGTCTGCAGGTCACCTGCCATGTACTGGAGCCTGTCAGCGGGCGCGACGGTAGCCGGGAAGCTGACGTTCCTCAGGTAGTACTTGGCAACCTCCAGCCCGGAATGGGCGCTGGCCAGTGCCCGGCCGGCTTCACGCTGGTTCTTCGCCACCTGGACATTGACTCCGGAGATGTCGGCCATCGCCACCGCCAGAGCCGAGAACATGACGATGAAAATCAGGGAAAGGACGAGCACTGCGCCCTTTCTTCTCGCATGGATGACGGATTTGGCCCGTTTCATTTTCTCCCCTGTCGAAAAATGAGGTGACCGATTGTGTTGTCAGAACTTTTGCCTACCCATTCAAAGTATAGGGAATACTGAGTGGGTGCAAAATTCTCCATGGGGAAACAGGTGGATGGGCTGACGGCGTACCGCCATCGTGGGTTCGGCTGGATTATCTGACGCTTTCTCGTTCGGTGAAGCCGGAGGCTCGGGCAGGCGGTGCGGACGTCGTGCGAGAGAAGGCGGCTCTTCCGGGAGGCACAGGGTGTGCCGCCAGTTACCGTCGGGTGGGGGAAATCGAGCGCCCCGCATCACTCAGGGCATGCGGGGCGTTTGAGTGTCGTCTCATCCTGTCGTTTGGTTTTTTCGCGGGAGGTTGCCCCTGCTCGCTCAAAAGACCATGCTGTAGGATGACGGATCGTAGGACAGGGCGCGGTGCGTGTCGAAACCGCCCGGTATCTTCGTGCCTCCCGCGCGGTCGAAGGTCAGGGAGATGTTGCCGTCGACTACCGTGGGTTCGTCGGAGTAGTTGATCAGCGTGCCCCGAATGTCGGCGCTGGCGTTGCCGGCGAAGGTCAAGCCGCTGGTGGCCACCACGCCGTCGATCGCCGAGAAGTTGCCCGTGAAGGAGGCGGCGAAACCGGGAGCGATAATGGACGAGCCGACCATCGTCTGGAGCGCCCAAAAGTCCTCGCCTTCCGGATAGGCGCCCGTGGCGAAGTTGCCTGTAAAGTTAATCTGATTGCCTTCGGTACTCCCGAGCGTGCTGTCGCCAACGATGATGCCGTTGAGTTGGCAGTTGCGGCCGAAAGTCACCACGTTGGGCGACTCGATCCACAAGATGCCGTTGATCGTCACGGTGCCGGTAAACGTGGGATTGAGGTTCGCCGGGATGCGGGCATTGGTCAGCGTGAGGCCCTTCGCCAGGTTCATGGTCGTGGGGTCAACGGTGGGCCCCGTCACAAAACTGGCGTACGCGCTGGTGTCGGGGGCGGGGAAATCGACAGGGGCGACGCCTGTGAAGACGTGATTGTCGATGGCCGCCTGACCATGATCGCCGCCGATCTGGAGATCGCCGGCGTAGGAGATCTGTCCGCTGGGATTGCGGATGGTGAAGTCGCCGTCGAAGTTGGCGTTGCCGCCAATGTCGATGGCGACCATGTCGGCGGTATCCACGTAGACGTCCGCCTCCCAGTTGAGGGTCGCGCCGCTCAGGGTCGGATTCTGAGGAAAGTGAATCGCGCCCTTGGTGGCCATGCCGTAGTCGAAAATCGGGTGCTCATACGGCGTCACATAGAACGCGACCTGGATGGTCTTTGACAATCCCTGGCTCATACCGGTCACGGAGAGCAGCACAACATTGGGATTGGTGGGGTGCATCTCCATTTCGGCCGAGAACGTGGTGCTCTGGGTCGAATCCAGCGTCACCGCCTGCGTGGTGCCCTCGTTCTGGAAGACGATGTTGCCGACGCCGGAATAGCTGAGGTCGCTCTGAAGCGAAGCGACGATCGTGCTGAGGTAGTTGGCCGGGAGCGTTGTCTTGGGCATGACGAAGCGATCCAGCCAGTACCGCATCACCTCCAACCCGGACTCCGCGGCGGCCAGTGCCTGGTTTGAGTCCCTCTGGTTCTTGGCCACCTGGACGTTGACTCCGGAGATGTCGGCCATCGCCACCGCCAGCGCCGAGAACATCACGATGAAGATCAAGGAAAGGACGAGGACGGAACCGTTTCTGCGCGCATATTTGATGGATTTGATCCGTTTCATTTTCTCCCCTGTTGAAAATGAAGTGACAAATTCAGCTATCGAAGACCCCCAATGGCCCGTACAAAGTATACGGGAGTATTGGCCGTATGCCAAACGGCCTCTGAGGAAATGGGGCAACGCCAGGGTGCAGGGCCGGCCGGATTATCGGGCGTTCTCTTGTTCGGCGAAGTAGGAGCTTCGGGCAAAGGGCGCCGACATCACCCAGGAGAAGCCGACCTCCAGGGCGCGGTCCTTCCACCACGCGAATTTCTCCGGGGTGACGTATTCGACGACGTCGAGCGAGTCCTTGGAGGGTTTGAGGTACTGGCCGATGGTAATCCGCTCGCACCCGACGCCGCGCAAGTCGCGCAGGACCTGCTCGACTTCGGCGTCGCGCTCGCCAAGGCCGAGCATGATGGACGATTTGGTGGGCAGGCCGTCGTATCGCGCCCCGGCCATCTCCAGGAGGCGCAGCGAGCGTTCGTAGTCACCGCCGGAGCGGGCCTTGGGGTACAGGGACGGAACGGTTTCGACGTTATGGGCGAAAACGAACGGCAGGGCGTCTTCCAGGATGGTCAACGCCTCGCTCTCGCAATCCTTGAAATCAGGCGTGAGGATCTCGAAGCGCATCTCGGGACACCGGCGCCTGACCTCCCGGATGCAGTCGCGGAACTGGCTCGCTCCGCCGTCGGGCAGGTCGTCCCGGTCCACGCTGGTGATGACGAGGTACTTGAGCTTCATCTGTTCGGCCATTTGGGCCAGGCGGGCCGGCTCGGTCGGGTCGGGCGGTTCAGGCTTGCCCGTCGCCACCGAGCAGAACTTGCAGTTGCGCGTGCAGACGTTGCCCAGGATCAGGACCGTCGCGGTCCCGCGGGCCCAGCATTCCCCGCGGTTCGGACAGTTGGCGTTGGTGCAGATCGTTTGCAGGCCGAGAGAGTCGAGGGTTTCTCGCGTATTCTGGAAGCTGTGTCCGGCCGGCCAGGGGCGGCGCAGCCACGGCGGTAATTTTCCCGTTTTCGCTGTCATCGTTGTCCTGTGCTGAAATGGTGCTTGAGCAGTGTCGTCAGGCGGCTCTTGATGGATCCCATCTCGAAAGTCTTGCCCGTTTCTTTTTGAGCCGAGGTCATCTCCACTCCGTCCAGGCCGCAGGGGACCATCATCTCGAAAAGGCTCAGGTCGTTCCGGATGTTGATGGCCATGCCGTGGTGCGTCACAAACCGCGAGACGCGCACGCCCACCGAGGCGATCTTTCTCGGCCCGACCCACAGACCCGGATAGCCCCGGCGTCGCCCGGTGGACACGCCCAAACCTTCCAGCAGCTCGATCCCGACGGTCTCCAGGCTGCGCACGTACTCGCTGACGCCCAGTCCCAGCTCCTGAAGCTGCAGGATGGGATAGAAGACCAACTGGCCCGGATTGTGGGCGGTCGCGCCGCCGCCACGGCGGATGGGCACGACGTCGATTCCCCGGCTCGCCAGCTCGTCGGCGCCGAGAAGCAGCTTGTTGGCGCTTTGCCGCGCGCCGAGCGTAATCACGGCGGGATGCTCGAGGATCAAGACCGTGTTGGGGATCTGCCGCGCCGCGCGCTCCTGGCGCAGGCGGCGCTGCATATCGAGGGCCTCCCGGTAGTCGAGAAGGCCGCAATCGCGGACCTCCAGGGCCGGCGAGTGCACGTTGCTGTGGCGTTCAGATTGGATGGCGCTTGCAACCATCCAAGCGATTGTAGCAAAAATGCGCGGAATTGCACGCTGCAAAAAGGGAGAGGTCGGCGCTGTCGGTTGCCTTCGGCCGGCAACAGGCCGCGAGTCGTGTTCCTACGGCCCCTCGGATGTCGGAAATACAGAAGACCAGTCAGACGATTCTTCGGCGGCGCAGCCAGCCGACCGCCGCCGCGCCAATCCCTGCCAGGACAATGGCGCCCGGAACGGGAACGCGTGTGCCTCCGCCGATTTTGTGGCTCGTGTCCTTGCAAGGGCCTTCCACTCTGAAATCGGCGATATGGGCGCTGAAGAAGTAGCCCTCCGTACTGGGCGCCGCAAAGTTCGCTGCCACGGCCTGCGCCGCCGGCACCGTCAACTCAAATGCCAGTGTGTCCTGTTTCTTGCCCGGCCCGGAAAGGCGCAACATGAATTTCCCAAAACCACCCCCCATGTTCTTATCCTCATCATAGCTCCAGCCGCTGGGCAAGGCCCAGGTCCAGGAACCTGGGGCAGAGGCGATTGTGTAGTTGAACCCAAATTTTTGAATGCGAAAACTGTCAAGTAGTTCATCGTAAGCATCTGCTGCGGTGACAACGAAGGAAACCACGCCGCTGGAGTCATCGGCCGTGATGTCCACCTGCCCATAGTTGATTCCGTCACTGAACACATTGGACTCGTCCATGACCCATGATCCCGTCGTGACGTTTGCCCCGGCGAAATCGAGACCCACCATCAGAAAGACACACAAAACCGCCAGCAGAATACACGTTCTCTCGTGAGCTTGCATGTGATCTACCCCTCAATACAGGTTCCGAACCTTCTCTCCTTGATTGCACCTTCCCTGATACACATACTGAGGAGTGCGTGAGCTTCCTGCTTCAGACGTGCGAAGTCTCCTGCACTTCGCGGCAGAGGGTACAACCTCCATGGCCGGTTTGTCAAGAGAAAAAGGGCCGATCCGCGAAGATGTCACAGCGTTGGCCCGGCGCGTGCTTTTCCTGTGACGCACCCGTGGCACCTTGTGCCGGACGCGCCCGGTTCATCGCCGGGACGCGTCCGAATGGTCGGTTCGCTGGAATTATTCTCTCAGAACTCCTCCAGGAGCAGTTCGCCCAGCGCTTCGTGCACGGCGTCTTCCAGGGTTTCCGAGACGGTCGGGTGCGGGAACGTGATCTGGCGGATCGGCTCGCACGTTCCGATCAGCGTGCGGGCGAACGCCACGAACTCCGTCGCCATCGGGCCGACCATGGTGATGCCCACGATCTCGTTCATCGCGTCGTCGCGAATGGCGTGGATCTGCCCGAACGTGTCGTTCTCGGCCACGCTGCGTCCGTTGGCCTTGTAGAATCCCTTGCCCACGGTGACGTCCCGGCCTTCGGCCTGGCACTGGTCTTCGGAGACGCCCACCGAGGCGACCTCGGGGAACGTGAAGATCACGCGCGGGATGAGGTCGTAGTCGAGGATTTCCTCGTTGCCGCCGGTGGCGTTGGCCGCGGCGATCTCCGCTTCGGCCGTCGCTCCATGTGCCAGATACGTCGTGCCGACCGCGTCGCCGATGGCGTACACGCCGGGGACGTTCGTTTCCATCTTCTTGTTGACCTTGATGACCGGCCCGTTCATCTCCAGGTTCAACGCCCCGAGAACTTCCGGGTCCACGACGGCGCGCCGGCCGACCGAGATCAACACTTTTTCGGCCTCCAGCGTTTCGCCGCTTTCGAGGTTGACTTTGGCCGGCGCGGCGCTCTTGTCCACCGAAGTCACCTTCTTGCCCGCCATGGCCTCGATGCCGAGGCTCTTGAACTCGCGCATGACCAGCCGGGTCACCCACGCGTCCGTCATGGGCAGCAGGCGGTCCAGCGCCTCGACGACGGTGATTTTCGTGCCCATCGCCGCGTAGGCGCACGCCATCTCGCAGCCGATGACGCCGCCGCCCACGATTACCATGGACTTCGGAATCTCGGGCAGCGACAGCGCTTCCTTGCTGCTGATAACCACGTTGCCGTCGAAGGGGATGCTGGGGATTTCGATCGACTCCGAACCGGTGGCGAGAATGAGCTTGTCCGCTTCCAGATCCTGTGTCTGCCCGTTCGCTGTGACCTTGATCTTCCCCGGCGCCGTGACGACGGCTCGGCCCTCGATATAGGTCATCTTGTTTGCTTTGGCGCCGCCCATCATCCCTTTGCGCAGACCCGCGACGATCGCTTCGCGTCGCTCCTGAATCTTGGCCCAGTTGGGCGTAGCGGACGGAATGTCGATCCCCATCTCGGCGGCGCTGCGGGCCCGCAGCAGCAGATGCGCCGACGCGAGCAGCGTCTTGGACGGGATACAGCCCCAGTTCAGACACGTTCCGCCGACGAATTCCTTCTCGATCACCGCCACCGAAGCGCCTCGCTGGGCGCAGCGTCGCGCCGCCCGAAATCCCCCCGGCCCTGCGCCAATGACCACTACGTTAAAACGTTCAGCCATACTTCTCACCTCGTTCTATATCCTGGCAACATGCAGCATTCGATGTTTCTCAGTGTGACCGGCCACGCCGGCGAGCCGACAGTATAGCAAAAAACCCCCGGATGGCAAACGCGAACTCCAAATGGCTTCTCTCCGTGGCGGCGGGTCGCTTGTGATCGCAGAGATCCTTTCCGTCCGCAGCGAGGACCGGATGTATTGCTATCGAGTGCCAGTGGCGCGGACCATCATTGCGGGCGACCTCGAGAAGGAGGAGGTGCAAAAGCCGCTGGAGCTCTTCGCCGACCCCTGGCTGAAGGAGTGGTTTGACTTCTGGGGGGCATAGCCGCTGGGGTCCGGTTTACGCCCGGGTCAACGAGGTCGAGTTTCTCTGGCCGACGCACCGGCAGGACATTGCCAGGGCGCTGCGCATCAAGTCGCCCGGAACGCGCGCAATCCCCCGCCGATGAGCGCGAGCGAAGGGACGACAACCCGCGCGGAGATGAGTCCGAATCCACATTACTTTTTGTCTCTCTCGACGAATACGTGTTCGCCGTCGATGTGGGTCATGCGTTTGTTCCACATCTCGCGTTTGTCCTTGGTTTTGATGGGCCGGCTGTCTACGTGGCTTGCCGAGCCGGACGCGTTCGCGAGATCGAGGTTAAGGTCGGCGAAATAGACACCGATGGCCCGGTCGGCTCCGATGTTCTCGGTCCAGACGCCCAGCGTGAGTACGAGGCGGTCGAGGTCGAGCTCGTTGAAGCGGGGCCCCTTCGCGTGGCGGTTGCAATCGCTGGCGACGTGGATAGCCGCCTCGTGCCACCGGTCCGGGCGTGCCGTGATGTCCCAGTGCGCGTAAGGGGGCCTGCCGGCGTAGGGGCCGGCAGGGTTTGGGAAGCCCATCCCGATCCAGTAGATCATGCCCAGCTTCTCGTCGCTGCCGCTGTAGCCCTGGAGCCAGACGTAGGCGCCGGCTTCCTTGCCCGGATGGAAATGCCGTCCGTCGATGCGGTACGCCAGTCGCAGCAGTGGGGCCGCGCCGGGCTCGAGCGCGATCGCCTGGCACACCCGGTTGATGGACTGGGGCATGCGGTCCTGGCCCCGCACGTGGTAGCCTCGCGGCCGGCAAAACAGATACAGCGAATTGGAGCCGCCATGCGTGACCGTCTCGCTCACCCGGCAGACGGACGACGGGTTCTCATCCTCTTCATACACGAATCTCCGCGTCCAGCCTTCGAGGCCCTTCTCGAACCGCCCGTTGACGATCTGGGGATGGGCCGGCAGTCGCCACCGCTCGGCCAGCCACAGCGGGAATTCTTCGGTTTGAAACGGCGGAAACTTCGTTGGGTACGTGCGCGTCTCGCCCGTGACGCCGTGGAACTCGACGGTGGCCTCTTCGCCTCGAATTTTGACCAGCGCGAAGCCCTGGGACGGTCCCGCGCCGAAGTCGGGCTCGCCGAAGCTCCGCGCCCGGTAGCCGGTGGGAGGCAGGTTGATGAACTTCGTCCCCTTGTACGTGCGGGCGATCTTGAGCGAGGCCTTCAGCGGGATGTGCGTGTGCCCGCTGAGGACGTAGCGGACGTTGCCGTATCGCGTGACAATGTCGAGCAGCCTCCGTTTGACCGGCACCGTCTCGGCGTAGACGATCATCGGATCGATCCCGATCGGAAGCGGCGAGATGTGTTGCACGAGGATGGTGGGGCGGCTGCGGTGGCGGCGCAGGTCCTCGTCGAGCCACTCGAAGAAGTGCCCATGCGCCTCCCAGAAGCCCCGGCGCAGCGGGTCGGGCCAGACGACGAAGTGCCACTTGCCCAGGTCGAACGAGTACAGCAGCTTGTCCAGGCCGTTGATCTGTTTCTGTGCGTCGAAGTAATTCGCCAGCTCCGACATGTCCGCCGGCGTGATCTTTGTCCCGTAGCGCGTCTCGTGGTTGCCCAGCTCGAACAGGACGGGCATCTTGAGCCTCTTGAGGAACCGCAGCATGACGTCGTAGTTGGATTTCTGCCCCTTGCTGTCCACGATGTCACCGGCGATCAGCAGAAACGCCGGCTGGGGGCGGAGCCGGTTCACGGCCTCGACGTTCTTCTCGATGTAGGGGTTGTGAATGGCTACCCGCTCGGGACTGTCATTGGTCGCGTCGCTCGGATCGCCGCCCTGGGGATCGGCGAAGATGACGAAATCGAAATCCTCTCCCGCGTCCCGGATTCCAACATCCTCCGGTGCGATCTTGCCAAGGACGTCCTTTGCCGTGACAGCCGCCCGGGCGGGCAGCCCCGCCCAGAGAGAAGCAGCCGCCAGACCCGTTCGCCGCAGAAACTCCCGTCGTTCCATGTTGCCCAAATCCCCAATAGCTCTATTGTTCCGTCGCTTGTCATATGGTGATTGTCATCCTGAGCGGAAGCGAAGGATCCGGCCGTCGTACGTTCCTTCTGGTGCGATGCTGACTTTTCTTGCTCGGCCCAGATGCTTCACTTCGTTCAGCATGACAACCCTCTGATGAGTTGAGACAGAGCACTATCGTGGCCACCGGTGTCCGGTTGCTACCTCATTTCGAAAGTCTTGCAACTACCGCGGACGGGAGATCGCTTTGTCGCTGCGCTCTTCGCAATAACACCCACGAGTCCTCCATGTCATTGCGAGCGAAGCGAAGCAATCCGTAGTCGCACGATTTATCAAACCGCGTACTACCGCGTCTTCTTCGGCGCCGCCAGTTGGAATTCCCAGAGGGTCGGCCCGTCGGTGGCGTCGAGGATGTTCAGTCGTACGTGCCGGGCGGTCACCGGGCTGAAATCCTTCGCATAATGCTCGCCGATGCGGCTGCCCTTCAGGCACGTCTTCCAGGTCTGTCCGTCTTTGTACTGCAGTTCGAACCGCCGCACGCGGTCGTACGCCTCGCTGATCGCGACGCGACTGAATTGTACCGGCTTGCCCAGGTCCACCTCCAACCAGACCTGTTTGGTCCCGGAATCGGTGGCCCAGCGGGTGTCGGGATTGTCGTCGAACGCCATGGCGGGCGCGTAGTGGCTCGATTTCTGGAAGACGTTGGAGGCGGTCGCCTTCTTGCCGAAGGCCAGCGAGCCGCTGGTGCTGGCCACCGCCACCGGCGGGATGTCGAACGCCTCGCCTTCAACCGTCAACTCGATCACGGTGGCGATGGGATCGCGGCTGTCGGCGGGAACCTCGACGGTAATGCCCGCCTCGGTCTGTTTGACCTTCGCCTCTCGCGTGCTTCGCGGCCGGACGCCCTCGATCGTAGCGGCAATCGCGGGCAGCTCGAGGGGCCCGTCCTCGGGCCAGTTCATCACGTAGAGGTAGATCTTGTTGCCCTTGCAGGTCGAGGCGCCCCAGCGGGCGGGTCGGAACGGTCCGCCGCGCGTGCCGTAGACGCCGTCGCCGTATTTCTTCAGCCAGGCGCCCATCTGCCGCAGACGCTCCACCTGTCGAGGCTCGATCCGCCCGTCGGGCATCGGCCCGACGTTGAAGAGCAGATTGCCGTCCCCGCCGACGGTGTAGAGCAGCGTCTGGATGCACTGCTTCTCCGACTTCATGGTGTCGTTTGGCTTCCAGGCCCACTGCCGGCAGATGGTCATGCAGGTTTCCCAGGGCCGCTCGCGGTTGAAGCCGCCGACGCGCTGCTCGGGCGTGTCGTAGTCACCGGGCAGGCCGCCCCGGTTGTTCAGGATGATATCCGGCTGCAACGTGCGCAGCATCTTGAACGATTCTTCGGGCGTGTCGCCCCAGAGCTCGCGCGGACTGTCCAGACCGTCGAACCAGAGGATGTCCAGCTTGCCGTACTTGGTGGCGATCTCCCGCAACTGGTTCATGTAGAATTCGAGGTACCGATCGTGACGCTCGGTCGCGAAGTCCGCGTGGTACCAGTCCCGGGGCGAGTAGTACCAGCCCAAGTCCAATCCGTGCCGGTGACAGGCGTCGGCCAATTGCTGGCATACGTCCTTGCCGTAGGGCGAATCCTTGCTCGTGATCTTGTAGTCGGTCTGCTGCGTGTCGAACATCGAGAATCCGTCGTGGTGCTTGCTGGTGAAGACCATGTATTTCATGCCGGCGTCTTTGGCGATTTGGACCCATTCGTCGGCGTCGAACTTGACGGGGTTGAAGGTCTTGTAGAGGTTGTCGTATTCTTCCATCGGGATCGTTCCGGTCCCCTGGCGGGTGCGGCCTCGACGCGGGCCTTTTCGCGACCAGCCGATTTCCGTGCCCTTGAGCGAGACGGGGCCCCAGTGGATGAACATGCCGAAGCGCTTGTCCTGCCATTTGCGAATCAGCTCCGGCCTGGCCTGAAGGTAGGCGGGCTGGTCGGGCACGTCGACCGGCTCGATCTCCAGCGCCTTGCCGTCCACCTGCAACGCGATGACCGTGGCGATCTCGTCCTGCCGGGCCCCGGGCAGCTCGATCTCGATCCCGTATTTGTGCTGGGCGACTTTGGCCTTGCCGCCGCTGAGCGTTTTGGCGCCGGTGATCTCCTGCGCGATGGGGGGCAGGACCAGTTTGTCCTCCCTGTGCCAGTTCATGATATAGAGCCAGATCGTATTGCCTTTGCAGGTCGAGGCGCCCCATTTTCCCAGCTTGAAGGGTCCGCCTCGTGTGCCGTAGACGCCGTCGCCGTATTTGTCCAGCCACACGCCCATCTCGCGCAGGCGCTGCACCTGGCGGGGCTCGATCCGGCCGTCCGGCATAGGCCCAACGTTGAACAACAGGTTCCCGTCCCCGCCGACGGTTTGCAACAGCGTCTGGATGCACTGCTTCTTCGATTTCATCTGGTCGTTCGGCTTCCACGCCCACTGGCGGCAGATCGTCATGCAGGTCTCCCAGGGGCGCTCGCGGTTGAAGCCGCCCACGCGCTGCTCGGGCGTGTCGTAGTCGCCGGCGTTGAGGTGGGACTGCTTCGTCGTGCCGGCCATGCCGTGCCGGCCCTTGCTCACGCGGTTGTTGATGATCAGGCCGGGCTGGATTCTCTTGAGGTAGCGGTACAGCTCGTTGCCGTACTCCTGCGTCCAGGGCTTCTCCCATTCGCCGTCGAACCACATGATGCCCAGCGGGCCGTAGTTGTCGAGGATTTCCTTCGTCTGGTTCTTCAGGTACTCGTAGTAACGCGGCATGTTGGGGTTCGGCTTCTTGCTGCGCCCGCCGGGGCTGCCCATGGGATAGTCCGGGTGGTACCAGTCGCAGATCGAGTGGTACGTGCAGAACTGGATGCCGTGCTTCTTGCAGGCGTCGGAAAGCTCCTTGAGCACGTCCCGCTTGAATGGCGTGTTGCCGATGTCGTAGTCCGTGTACTTCGACGGCCAGATGCAGAATCCGTCGTGGTGCTTGGAGGTGATGACGAGGTACTTCGTGCCGGCGGCTTTGGCCACCCTGACCCACTCCTCGGCGTCGAACGCAGTCGGGTTGAAGCGCTTGTAGAGCTGGTCGTATTCCTCGATCGGCACCTGCGCGCCACGCGACCAGCCGATCTCCGTGCCCTTGAGGCTCACCGGCCCCCAATGAATGAACAGCCCGAACTTCATGTCCCGCCACGCCTGGATGTTCTCGTCGGTTTTGGGGTCCGCCCCCCACGCCGCCGGGCTTGCCAGCCCCAGTACAACGAACGTCACCAATACCGCACAAACAGTCCTGACCACATAGCTCTTTGCTGCTGTAGCTGAACGCATGACCGATCCCTTTCCAATCTCTTCGCTGAACGTACCAGAGAAGGTAGTATACCCCAGAACCACCCCGATGGGAAACCGAAACCCAACTGTCCGCGTAGGTCGAGGGGGCCCGTGGCCCGGCCGCCGGCAAGGCGACCTTGCCATCTGCGTTCTCGCGCCCAGGCCGACCGCCCATGCGCTCATCTGCGAAAACACGTATTCCGGGGAGTTCACGCAATACGGTCGCAGCTCGTTCATGCTCAATACCGGGCAGGACTTGAACCGCAGCTACTACCGATCCACGCTGAGCCGGCTCGTGTGCATCGGCGACGAGTTCTATCGGTTGACCGCGGAGGGCAGCCACGAGAAGGACGGCGCGCTCCGCGTCGTCCTGGAGAAGGATACGACCGCCAGGGGCGAGCTGGCCGTGGCGATGGCCGGAGAGAAGGATCTGGAGGTGAAGCTGACCAGCGGGACGCTGGTCGGGGGCGAAGGAGCGGATATTCACTTCCGTCTCGTCGAGCAGCAGACGTCCCTTCCGGCCGGGACCTACCGGCTCACCGGCGCCGCGGCAGAGTACTTTGCGGATGGGGGCTCCACGTGGCAGATCAGAGTCAAGGAGGGACCCGAGGTCGCAATCGAGCCGGGCCAGACCGCCACGGCAGAACTGGGCGCGCCCGAGCTGGCGGTGGTGGCCGTCGACGCCAGGAAGCGCTACAACTCCGACGTGGAAGAAAAGTCGGCTTATGCCAAGGGCACGACGGTGTACCTGGCGCCGCGAATCAAGGGACAGGCGGGCGAAGTCTACAGCCGCTTCTCGAAAATGGGGGCCGACCGGCGACGCGTCGATGTCGAGCCGGGCGTGCGCATCCTGGATCCCGACGGAAAGGAAATCGTCGTCGAGTCGATGAAGTATGGGTGAGGCGGCAGATGCGGGCTCTCGTGGGAGAGCCGTGACGTTCGACCGGGACGATACACGGTCATCATGACCCAGGATACCGGTCCGCTCGCCGGTGTGATTGAGGGCAAGCTGGAGATCACCATCGAAGAGTGAGCGGTGCCAGTGTCACCTGGGTCTACCGCGCGGCGGGATCGCGTTGCCAGCCGATGCGCCGCAGCATTTCCTCGATCTCCGGGTTGGCCATGAACGTGCGCCAGCAGAGGCCCGTGCGGTAGTTCTCGATCATGACCACGATAGGCCCCTGGTCGATGGCTAAGTAGCTCTTGGCGAACCAGTCCTTGTCGAGATTGAACGCGTCTCGGAAGCCGAACGGTCCCCAGAGCCGCGGGCCGTACGTGTGATAGAAGTGTTTCAGGGTTGCGATCGACTCCTTCGGCACGTAGGGCATCGCACTGATCGCGGCCGTGGGCGTGATCGTGCCGTTGTCGCGCCTCGGTTCGTGGGCCCGGTACCCGCCCGGCGTATCACTGGCGGTCAGGCCCCAGCACAGCGCGCTGTATCCCTTGTGCTTGCCCGGGTTGGCGGCGCAGTAGGCCTGCTGGATCAGGCTGATGTTGCGATTGTTCTCGAAGTAGTTGCAGTACCGGTCGCGCTTGCGGCGCGGGTCGAATCCGAGAAACGAGTAGTGCGTAAAAAACAGCGGCCCGCCCATGGGCCAGCCGACCCATTGTTTGTGGCCGTAGTAGGTATTGCCGTTGACGTATCCGCTGTCGTCGCGGCCGACCCAGCCTTCGTAATAGCAGGCCGGATCGATCCCGTGCGTCGGCGAGGCGATCGCCAGCAGATACGTGATCATGCACTCGTTGAAGTGCCCCCCGATCGCGTGGTTCATCCTCCATTCGTAGCGGGGCGACCAATGCCAGTACAGCCGTTTGCTCCCCGGTTCGCGCAGGTACCAGTCCCATTCGACCTGCTCCCACAGACGCGTAATCGTCTCGCGCAGCTCGCGCTCGACCGCGTCGTCGGCGTCGAAGTACCGCCGCACCGTGAGCATGCCCTGGATAAGGTAGGCGGTTTCGACCAGGTCGCCCCCATCGTCGTACCTGGAGAACGGAACGGTTTTGCCGATCCGCCCGCTGATCCAGTGCGACCACGCGCCGTGATAGCGGGTGGCTTTCGTTTCGAGAAACCGCACCATTTTCAGCAGATGCTCGGCTGCTTCTTTTCGCTCGACGAATCCGCGCTCGACGCCCACCACGATGGCCATCATCCCGAACCCGGTGCCCCCGCTGGTGCACGTATCCTGGCTGCGGAGCCTTTCGCGAGCCAGTCCACTGACCGGGTGCGCGTAGTCCCAGAAGTAGCGCAGCGTCGCCTCCTGCACCGACGTGAGCAGTTGCTCGTCGGTCATCGCATACGAGCGGGCCGAGACGGTTTGGAAAGGCGCCGATTCGACTCCCCCGCGCTCGACGCTCGCAACGAGATAGTGATACGTTCGCCCGTTCTCGCCGAGGAAATCGCTGTAGACATTGAGCTCCCACGGGTTGCGCGTTAGTTTTTCGAACGGTCCCTCGGCCGTGTCGCCGCGGTAGACATGATACCCGGCGTGCCCGCCCGACCACGTCAGGTCGATCCGACTGTCATGCCCCGTGGCGACCAGATCGAACC
This sequence comes from uncultured Pirellulales bacterium, assembly GCA_964415045.1. GTDB lineage: Bacteria > Planctomycetota > Phycisphaerae > Sedimentisphaerales > Anaerobacaceae > CAYPZL01. The sequence continues at coordinate 21,730 of CAYPZL010000012.1, forward strand.
CCGACGCCGCCGCCGCCACCGACGCCAGCAATACCGCCAAGCCAAACCAAAAGCCTCTGTCTCTCATCATGACGCTCCCATCAACGTAAACGTCTATGCTTTCACCGGCACACGACAAACAAATCAAGTAACGCGTCCCCGGAATTGCCGAGTTCCTTCAATGCCGATGTTGGATGTGTCACACATCCGGATAGACATAAGGGATATTTGATTCGACGTAATCAAAAATCCAAACTCTTTGGAATGAAGAACCCCTAATATTTGGGGGAACTAGCTTTCGGACCTTATCAAGCCAAAGAATCTCAGGCTGCAATGACTTCAGTCTGCTGTGAACCAAAAGATCGACCGGGAAATCACACTCATACTTTTTTGCGAACTTCTGATTTATGCGTTCTGTGATTGTATTTCTGATATGCAAGGCAAGTCCAGATGCGTTAAACAATGGACCTACCATTTCGCCTCTGGCAACGGTTATACGTTCAATTCCTTCTGGCAGTAGTTCTCTTGCTAAATCACCTTCTGAATCGCTGGAACACTTGAGCAGGGCAGCGAAAACATCTGGAAGGAGACGAGTTGCTTTGTTCAATGACGCACCTTTCTGAAACGCTACAAATATAGCCGCATTTCCGAAGAGTGCATCTAGCTGGGTTTTTATTTCAGGCTCCATATCGGCATAATGCGGATACATAGTGTCCTTTATATCGAGACCAAAATTGTAGTTTCTGGCTTGATTGGGATCAATGACCTCTGTCAGTTCAAATGCCAACTGTGTTCCATCTTCTAGTTTGCACAGGGCATCTGGCTGTGGAGGATCTAGGGAAAAAATGTTGCATGACTGGCAAGGCATTTGAGCAACATGGAGAAATGCTTCGACAATCCGTTTTTCCTCTGCTTGTTGTTGATCATGGTTTTCAGGCATGCCAGTGACCTTCCATTGCTATGAGCATCCAACAAGTTATTATCTGCTTTTCCTGAGAACACCGGATAAGATATTCTTAAGAGCAGCCCTTGAGAAGGAGAATCTGGCGGGAGATGCTGCTGCCTATCTCGATAACATCGGAATGTGAATATTCTCAGGAAATCTCGGGGGAGTCCGGGAACACTTTGCTTGTTTCTGTCTTGAACTGAGAGAATCTGCATGGGCTTCAAGCCCATCCACCGTTTCGCGCGTTGCGGAATCTGTACTATGAACTCGCAACAATGGGAAATCCTTTCCAGATAATCTCGGGACGATGATCCAAGCTGCCGTAGAAGAAGAGATTCGACTTCGCGCGGAGGCGCAGAGGCGCTGAGGTTAAAAGAGGCGGTGGAGATTTGCGGTTCTCTGCGTCTCCGCGTCTCTGCGCGCGTACCTATTTGGTCTCGGCCGGAGGTGGGTATCTCGCCGTTCGTATCTCGTCGCTCGTATCTCGTATCTCGGTATCTGTCGCGGGGGGGCTTGGCAGGGGAGGGGCGGGTGTCGGGGGACGCGTGGGTTGAGAACCCATCCTACAACTCGCAACAACTGGAAATCCTCTCCAGATAATCTCGGGACGATGATCCAAACTGCCGTAGAAAAAGAGATTCGACTTCGCGCGGAGGCGCAGAGGCGCTGAGGTTAAAAGAGGCGGTGGAGATTTGCGGTTCTCTGCGTCTCCGCGTCTCTGCGCGCGTACCTATTTGGTTTCGGCCGGAGGTGGGTATCTCGGCGTCCGTACGACTGGTGTCTGCACAAGAATGACAGAGTCGAATCCGTGTGAATCGCGCGTTAATCCGTGTCCAGAAACACGTTCGCGGATCGGTCGGCAGTTCTTCTTGCCATGCGGCTGGATTTCGGATAGTATGGGGCGAGCACCTCTTGGGGGTGGGTCCGGCCCGGTTGCGGGTCGGGAGAGTAGACAGCATTCAGATGGATATTTGGGAATACAGCAGATGTACGCGGATACGGTACGGAACGTGGCGATCATCGCCCACGTGGACCACGGCAAGACGACGCTGGTGGATCAGCTTCTCTACCAGTCGGGGATGTTCCGCAACGAGGAGCTGGACAAGCTGGCCGGCGGGCAGCACGGCCTGATTATGGACTCCGACCCGCTGGAGCGCGAACGCGGGATTACGATCCTGAGCAAGAACTGCGCCATCCAATATACCGACGCCGAAGGCAACGACTACAAGATCAATATCGTCGATACCCCGGGCCACGCGGATTTCGGCGGCGAGGTCGAGCGGGTCCTGAAGATGACCGATGGCGTCCTGCTGATCGTCGATGCCTTCGAGGGGCCCATGCCGCAGACGCGGTTCGTGCTGAGCAAGGCCCTGCAGCACGGGCTCAAGCCCATCCTGGTCGTGAACAAGGCCGACCGGACGGACTCCCGGCCCGATGACGTCGTCAACGAGGTCTTCGACCTGTTCGTCGATCTGGAGGCGAACGATGATTCGCTGGATTTTCCGGTCCTGTTCGCCTCGGCCAAGGAGGGCTGGGCCACGGCCGATCTGGCGCAGCCCAACGACAATCTCAAGCCGGTCTGCGATGCGATCATCCGGCACGTTCCGCCCCCGAAAGCCGATCCCGACAGCCCGCTGCAAATGCTGGTCACGACGCTGGAGTATTCCGACTACGTGGGGCGCGTGGCCATCGGCAAAGTCTTCGCCGGCCGTCTGGCGCAGAGCCAGGGCGTGACGGTCATCGACAAACAGGGACGCCACACCCAGCAGAAGGTGGTGCAGTTGTACCGGTTCGAGGGCCTGGGCAAGAAGCCGGCCCCGGACGTCCGGGCCGGTGACATCTGCGCGGTGGCGGGTCTGGATCCGGTCGATATCGGCGACACGATCGCCTGCCCGGACGAGCCGAACGCCTTGCCCGTCGTGGCCATCGACGAGCCGACGATGAGCATGACGTTTCACGTCAACAACGGCCCGTTCGCCGGGAGGGAGGGCAAATTCGTCACCTCGCTTCAGCTCAAGGACCGCTTGCAGAAGGAGCTGCAAACGAACGTGGCTCTGCGTGTGGAGCCCGGACCCAGCGCCGACGAATACATCGTCTCCGGGCGGGGCCTGATGCATTTGGGCATCCTGCTGGAGAACATGCGGCGGGAAGGCTACGAGGTCTGCGTGGGCAAGCCGCAGGTCATCATCCGCGAGGTGGACGGGCGTCGTCAGGAGCCGATCGAGCGTCTGGTGATCGACTGTCCCGCCGACTGCCAGAACGCGGTGATGAGCCTCATCGGCAACCGGCGCAGCGAGCTGGTCAGCATGGACGCCAAGAGCGGCACCGCCGATTACGTTCACATGGAGTTCATGATTCCTTCGCGGGGTCTGTTCGGCCTCAACGCCCGCATCCTCACCGCCACCCAGGGTCGGGCGGTGATGCACCATACCTTCGAGCGGTACGAGCCGATGCGGGGCTCGATTCCCGAGCGGCAGGCCGGCGTGATGATCGCGACCGAAACGGGCACCGTCACCGCCTACGCGCTGGACGCCCTCCACGATCGCGGCACCTTCTTCGTCCGGCCGGGGGACGCCGTGTATGAAGGCCAGGTCGTTGGAGAGCACTCTCGGGATAAGGATATCGCCGTGAATGCGACGAAGGCCAAGCAATTGACCAATATCCGGGCCGCCAGCAAGGATGACGCCGCCCGCGTGCGTCCCCCGCGCATCATGAGTCTGGAGGTGTGCCTGGAGTACATCCAGCAGGACGAGCTGGTCGAGGTCTGCCCCCGGTCGATTCGCATCCGCAAGCGCCTGCTCAAGGAAGGGGACCGCCGCCGCGCGGCCCGGCGCGTTTCATCCTGACGAGCCCGCCGCTACGTCTCGAACGAGTCTTCCCGGTCGAACCAGTCGGGGGTCTCGCACAGAGTCATGGCGGTGTCGATCAGGGCCAGGTGGCTGTAGCCCTGGGGGAAGTTGCCCAACAGACGCTTGGTCTTGACGTCGATGTCTTCGCTGAACAGGCCGAGATGGTTGCTGTAGGTCAGCGTTTTCTCGAAGAGCTCGCGGGCTAGGTCCTTCTTGCCGATGCGGTACAGGGCTTTGATCATCCAGAACGTGCAGACGGTGAAGGAGGAGTGGGGGGTGCCGAAATCGTCGCGTCCGAGGTACCGGTACGTGAGCCCGTCTACACACAGGCGTTCGTAGGTCTCCTTGACCGTGCTGACGTACACGGAGTCCTCGGCGCGTAGAAAGCCGTAGTGCTCGGCCAGGAGGTTGGCCGAGTCGAGACTGCGGCTGCCGTAGAACTGGGCCAGCGCTCCGGTTTCCGGATCCCGGCCTTTGGCCAGCACGTCGGCTTTGATCCGGTCCTTGAGCTTGCCATAGTAGCGGGCGTCTTCCGTTTTGCCGAAGAAGCCGGCGATACGCATGGCCCGATCCACGGCGACCCAGCAGAGAATCTTGGAGAAGGTGAAGTGGTGACGGCGGGTCCGGAATTCCCAGATGCCCGAGTCGAGATTGTGCCAGTTGTTGTAGACGTGTCGCCCCAGTGAGCGCACGACGGTCCACAGCTCCTCCTTGTTGTCCAGCGTCTGGCCGAACACCCTCAAACTCTGGTAAATGACGTCCATCACGATGCCGTAGATGTCGTTCTGCTTCTGCCGGTAGGCCGCGTTGCCCGCTCGTACGGGGCGCGAGTTTTCGTAGCCGCTGAGCCAGTCCAGCTCGCGCTCGGCCAGGATCTTCTGGCGGTGGATGCCGTACATGATCTGAATCTTCTCGTCCTTGAACGGGACCAGATCCAGGATGAACTTGAGGAACCGCTTGGCGACGTTGTAGTGTCCGAGCTTGGTCAGTACGCTGATCGTCATGGAGGCGTCGCGAATCCAGCAGTAGCGATAGTCCCAGTTGCGCACGTCGCCGATGGTTTCGGGCAGGCTGGTCGTCACGGCGGCCAGAATCGCACCGGTCTCCTGATAGGCCAGCAGCTTCAGCACCAGGGCGCTGCGCTCCACGGCCTCGCGGTACTCAGAGAACACGGTCGTACGGGCCAGCCAGCCCATCCAGTAGACCTTGGTGCGCTCCAGTTCCAGCAGGGCCCAGTCGATCTCCGGACGCACGAGCTTCTGGTTGTAGCTTAGCAGCAGGAAATGGTCGCGCTCGATGCGGACGGGTTTGCCTGCGGCGATCTTCTTCAGCGGCAGGTCGGCGTAGAGATAGACGGACTCGTACGGACCGCGCGCGGTGCAATACTTGATGAATTCGTGGGTGACAGCGGTGCGGACGGGATTGCGGGCGTAGACCGGTCGGGGGTCGTAGACGATACGGACCTGGGGCTTGCCCGAAAGGTGGCGGATGTACCGAATCACGTCCGGCGGGCAGTGATAGGCCCCGCTGTCCGTCTTGTAGCGAGGCATGAAATCGATCAGTTCGAACGCGTCGTCGTCCCGCCGGAACGTGGTGACCAGGATATTGGTGCGGCGCAGGTACTGCTGCGTCGTCTCGTATCCGTCGTCGGGTGCGACGGCGAAAGAACCGCCCTTTTTCTCATCCAGCAGCTTGGCGAAGACCGAAGACGAATCGAAATCGGGCAGGCAGCACCAGTCGATGCTGCCCCGATCGCTGATCAGTGCGGCGCTCTTGCAGTTGCCGATCACGCCGTAGTTGAGATTGTCCATGAAACTCTAATCCAGGTCCAAGATTCACCCTCCACCGCTCACGATGTGCGGCATCATACGTCCGCCCGGCCCAAAAGTCAAACGCGGTGTGCCCGGCTCGGGGCCGTGCGGTTCTCCGGGTATCAATGTACCAGACGATGAAAACCGACGGGTGGCAGCTTGAAGTCCGAAGGACCTGGAGATGGTGTGAAACACGGGATGCTTTCCGCAGCCGCGTCGAGCCCGCGTGCAGGGCTTCGCAAAGGCTGGCGGCCGGTCGTGGTGATGCAATCCGATTTTCGGCCATCGCGTGTGTTTCGTGGTTTTGTATGATCGTCGCCGAATTCGGTGGAACCCTTCCCTCGTTTCTGCGACCCTGTACCGTGGAAAGACCGGCCGGCGGGGTCTCTTGAACGCAGCTCCGCGCCCGTGTAGGATAGGAAGGCGACCGTTGTCGATTACGCCTGCAAGGTCTTCCTGTTGGAGAGATGAGCATGTATCCTGCATTGCATTGCCGGCGGGGGAGTCGATTGGGCAAGAGACTCGCCTCGTTGCTTGGCGTGTTCGTGACGCTGCTTCTTGTTGTCTCGGGTACAGTCGAGACATGGGGCTCCGAGACGTCGGGGCGGTACTTTACGATCCAGGTCGTGGACCGGCAGACGGGACGCGGCGTGCCGCTCGTGGAGCTGCGCACGACCAACAACATCCGTTACGTCACGGACAGCGCCGGCGTGATCGCCTTTTACGAGCCGGGGCTGATGGATCGCGACGTGTTCTTCTTCGTCGGGAGCCACGGGTATGAGTTTCCCAAGGACGGCTTCGGCATGGCCGGCAAGGCTCTGCGAACCACGCCGGGGGCGGAGGCCCGCCTGGAGATCGACCGGCTGAACGTGGCCGAGCGGTTGTACCGCGTCACCGGCCAGGGGATTTATCGCGACAGCATTTTGACGGGCCGGCCGGTCCCGCTGCGAAATCCCGTTCTCAACGGTCAGGTCATGGGACAGGATTCGGTCTTCACGTGTTTCTACCGTGGGCGGTTGTTCTGGCTGTGGGGCGACACGGGCCGGCCGGGGTATCCGCTGGGCAATTTCGAGATGTCGGGGGCCGTATCGGATCTTCCCGGCCGGGGCGGGCTGGACCCGGCTGTCGGGATCGATCTGGACTATTTCGTCGATGAGAAGGGATTCAGCCGGCCGATGTCTCCGTTGAAGGAGCCGGGCCTGGTGTGGCTCGATGGGCTGCTGACCGTCGAGGACCACGACGGCCGCGAGCGCATGGTCGCCAAATTCGCGCGGCTCAAAGGTCTCGGCGACGTGCGCGAGCGGGGCCTGGTCGTCTATAACGACGCCACGGAGAAGTTCGAGCCCCTGGTACGCAGCAGCTTGGACTTGCTGCCCTATGCCAACACGGGACATGCTTTTCCCGTGAGCGTGGGCGGGCGAGAATACTACTATTTCACGAGCCCGTCTCCGATGGGAGTGCGCCTGCGCGTGCGGGCGCAGTGGGATGATGTAGTCGATCCCAACCGTTACGAGGTGTGGACGGCCCTGGAGTCCGGGGGCTCCGCCGCCCGGTCCCGGCAACCTTGCCGCTGGGTGCGTTTTGCCGAACTGATAGGGGGCGACGCCTCCGCCAGGGGCGCGGTCATCAAGGCGTTGGAAGAGGAAGGCAAGGGTGTGCACGTTTACGACGTGGAATCGGGCCGGAAGGTCACCCCGCACAATGGGACGGTCTACTTCAACGCCCACCGAAAACGCTGGATCGGGTTGTTCGTGGAGCAGTTCGGTGAGAGTTCGTTTTTGGGCGAGGTCTGGTACGCCGAGGCCGATACGCCCATAGGGCCCTGGGCCTACGCCCGCAAGATCGTGACGCACAACAAGTACTCGTTCTACAACCCGAAACACCATCCTCTGTTCGACCGGGACGGCGGCCGTACGATTTTCTTCGAGGGCACGTATTCGTTCACGTTTTCCGGCTCGCTGGAAACCTCCACGCCGCGCTACGACTACAACCAGATCATGTATCGATTGGACCTGGACGATCCTCGCACGGTACTGCCCATGGCGGTGTACCGGATGCACGACGGCGGGGGGTACTTGTTGCGCGACGGCCTCGAGCAGCGGGACGGATGGAACGCGGTGGATTCCATACCGTTCTACGCCGTGGAGCCGGGTCGTGCCAAGGGAGACATGATTGCCGTTTATGCTCAGCACATACGCGTCGCCGGCGGTGCGACCACGCATCTGACGACGCGGCGTCCGACACCGTCCGCCGATCCGCTCTTCTACGCGTTGCCGCCGGCCGAGGCGGGGGAGAACCCGCGCGTGGTGGGCCTCTATGAGTACCGTCACCGCGACTCGGGCCTGGTGCGCTTCGACGCGAAGGATGCGGTGGAGCGCGAGGGCTGGAAACGCGCCGACGAGCCTCTGTGCCGCGTCTGGAAAGCCCCGGCGGAACCACCGGCGCTCGACGCGGACGCTGCGCCTCTACGGCATGACTGATACGAATTATCATCAATCTTTGGGCGGCTTGTCATCCTGAACGAAGCGTAGCGAAGTGAAGGATCTGGGCTGCGTACGAGAGAAACTTCCAATTCGCAGACCATCCCGGCGCGCCGGGATTCGCCTGTGGCTCAGAGCCTGTCCTGAGCGTGGGCGAAGGAATGACAGAGTCCCATCGCGCGAGAATGTTTCCCAATCCGGATGAGAGCGCATCTCCCTTTTTAGTCGCGCTGGGAGGAGAACTGGCGTCGGGTCAGCAGGAACACTCCAATCGTGGCATAGACGGTCGTAAGGATGAGGCAGTGGACCGTGCAGGCTATGGTCTTGGTAAAGCCGTACTTGCCGGCGGTGAAGCTGTATTTTCCGTACTTTCCTTCGGCCATCCCCTGCAGGAGATTGAAGGGCAGCCCCGCGAAGCGGATCAGTTTGCGTATGAATTCGGCGGTTCCCTGTTCCAGCCAATAGCTCGCCAGGACACCGAGCAAGAGATGGAACAGGGCCACGACCAGGAACAGGACCAGCGAGTTGTACGCGCGTTTGACCACGACCGAGAGAGAGGCCGACAGGGCGGCGCAGGTGTTGAAGAGCAGCCACGTCGCAAAGAGCCACAGACCCAGCCTGTTGGGCGTACCCCGGCCCATGAGCGCGTCCAGGGCAAAGACCAGCGCGCCGCCCAGGAGCAGGTGGACGGCGCCTTGCAACGAGAGTCCCAGCAGGCGGTAGATATAGAACTGGCCGAGCCAGAAGGGCTTGGTCGCCAGGACGCAGATGCGCCCGGAGGCGATGTCGTCGCCGAAGATGCCCGCACTCAGCGCCAGCGGCAGAAAGAAACCGCCCCAGAGGAAGATGAACACGCCCGCTTCCCTATTGCCGGGAAGAAAGACCAGCCAGAACAGGCCGTAGATGACCAGCCAGCTCAGGTGTACGACCCAGACGTAGGTCTTTCGGAAAAAGGTCTCTTTGATGAGTTCACATTGTTTCATCGACGAAGTCCTCTGGTTCGGTATCCGGTAGATCGTTCGGGTCGATTTCCACGCCCACCTTTCTCATGGCCTCCAGGGCACGGGCGTGGTCGCGTCCGATCCACGCGTCCACGACCTTGCGTTGCCGGTCGATGATGTAATTCGTCGGCACGCCTCCCGTGGCATGGTACTTTTCGCCCAATACCTTCCAGGTCAGTCTGATGGAGGCGTCGCGGATGTTCGGGAACGTCACCCCGTTTTCGTGCACCATGAGCTTGGCGATGTTTTTGTTGTCCCCGGTGTTGAATCCGAGAATGAGCATGCCCTGATCCTGGTACTTCTCGTAGATTTGCTGGAGATGCCACATCTCCTCGCGGCAAACCGGTCACCCCGAGCGCCAGATGTAGAGCCAGACAATCTTGCCGTGATAGTCCGACAGGGTGATCTTGCCTCCCTTCAGAGCACGCAGAGTGAAATCGGGGGCCTCCTCACCGGGCTTGAGCAGCTTGTCCTCCGGATCGGGAGGGACGTACTTCTGCCAGCCTGCCGGGGGCGACCAGGCGAATTTGTCCTGTGGGATGTCGGCATCGATGGTTACGTCCAGCCAGTCTTCGACCCCGACGGAAGTGCCGATGCCGCGAATGACCTGTTTCGCCCTCCGGGGCAGATGGTCGCGCTTTGACAACCAGAAAAACCAGGTCCGCTGGGCCTTCATGATGCTGACTTCGATCACGTCGCACTCTTCGCCGTGGAGTTTGTCTGTCCCCCGGCTGGCGATGCCGTCGATATAGGGCTGGAGAGAATCCGAGTAGCCGTGGAACGTGCTGGGATCGACAAAGGGCATGTGCCATGCTCCAAGATCGCGCACTTCGTGCCCGATGGAGTGTCGTCCCAGCCCCGTGGGGTGGGTCATATACAATCTCGACCACATCTCTCTCGGGACGTCGGTGTCCTCGGGATCGATCAGGGGGCACCTTCTCGGCCAGAAGATCCAGAGGTCGTTGCCGTCACCGACGAGGGTGCCCGTGAGAGCGCCTCGGGCGTCGAGCGCCTCGACGCGGAAGGCGTTGGGCTTCTGGAGCCAGATGTGGTAGCTCTTCGCTTTCTCGCCCGGGCTGCTGTACGAGCAGACATAGGACAGGCTCTTGGCCTCGCGCATCGTCGCGATCATCTGGTCGTACAGGGCATGGGCAGCGGGTTCATCCTTGACGACCGACTCGTACCGCCAGCGTCCGCCGGAGGGCCGCAGAACGTAAATCGCCCAGCTCTCCAGAATGACGCCCACGGAAATGACGGCGATCCATACTCGCGTTTTCTTCTTCATCTGTGTTTCCTGTGACTGGTTTCAGTCGCGTTCGGCAAGGAATTGCTTTTTGCGGAAGATCAGTACTCCCGGCAGCGCGTAGATCATCGTTAGAAGGAGACTGTGCGCGGTGTAGACGAGGGTCCTCGGCAGATGCAGACCCGCGAGGACCAGGTTCTTTTCCTCGAATTCTCCATTGCCTAAATCTCTCAGCAGTGTGTGGGGCGGAAACCCGTACCTGAGAATCCCTTTCAGCACGTCTCCGATAGCGTAGTTGCGCAGGTTCCAGATCAAGATTTGCAGCACGCCGCCTATCGTGATGAAGGCCACCAGCAGGAACAGGGAGTTCTGCGATCGCTTGACCAGAACGGACGAGGACGTGGACAGGGCGGCCCAGGTATTGAAGAGCAGCCACGACAGAAAAAGCCAGAGGGCCAGGTCCTCCGTCGAGCCCTTGCGCGTCACGAGGCGCAAAACGAGAATGACGATACCGGCCAGCAGAAAGTGGATGGCCCCCTGCAGGGACAGGCCCAGGAGCCGGTAGGCAAAGAGCGTTCCGGGCCGCAACGGTCGGGTCAGCACGACGCAGATTCGTCCGGAAGCGACGTCGTCGCCGATAATCCCGGCGCTGAGCGCCAGCGGCAGAAGGAAACCGCCGCAGAGAAAGAGCAAACCGCCGAATTCCTCCGGGTCCGGATAATACAGCCACCAGAACATCACGTAGAGCGCCAGCCACACCACGTGCACGATCCAGATGTAGCGCCGTCTCCAGAACGTTTCTTTCAGCAGTTCATAGGCCCTCATCTACTGCCCCCTCTCATCGCACAGCCGCAGGAATGTTTCCTCAATGTCCTCGCGGTGCAACATCACGCTGGTGATGCGAGCGCCGCCCCGGGCCAGCTTCGTCACGATCTCGGGGACTTCGGCCGGATCGTCCACCGCCAGCGCCAGCTCGGTTTCGGATGCCTCCAGTACCTTGGAAGCCGGCAGCAGGGTTTCCGCGAGGCGCGGGCCGTCCGATTCGAGGCCGACAAGGAGTTGTCCCGCCCGGCCGGTCATCGCGTTGTCCCCGAACGTGATGATCTGTCCGTGGTGCATGAACATGTAGTCGCTGGTGAGCTTCTCCAGTTCGCCCAGGCGGTGGGAGCTGATGACGATAGCCGCGCCCGAATCCTGCAGTTGCTTGAGCAGGTCTCGCAACCGGATGATGCCGACCGGGTCGAGGCCGTTGCTCGGCTCGTCGAGCAACAGCAGTTGCGGCTCGTTCAACATCGCCACGCCCAGCGCCAGGCGCTGCTTCATGCCCTGGGAAAAGTCCGCACACGGCCGGTCGATGAACTCCTGCATCTGGAGTCGCTGGATGGATTTGTCCACCTGGTCGGCAATCGTCGCGCGCGACAGGCCCAGCAGGGCCCCGTGGTAGCGCAGCGTGGCGCGGGCGGAATAGCCGCCGAGGAAGACCGGATGCTCCGGCATATAGCCGAGACTCTGTCGAGCCTGGATCGACCGCGCCGGGTGTCCGCAGACCGTGACGTCGCCGTTCGTGGGGAAGATCAGCCCCGCGATCAGGTTCAGCAGGGTGGATTTGCCCGCGCCGTTGGGACCGATCAGGCCGACGATCTGGCCCGGCCGCACCGATAGCGAAACCTCGTTCAAGGCGCGAACCGCTTTCGCACGCGATGCGAGCAGCTTCTTGTATACCTTGGTCAGACGCCGGCACTGTACCACGGCTTCTCGCGCGTCGCTGCCGCTGGTCGGCTCGTTTGCTGCCTGGATCACAGTTTGCCTCCTTTTTCAGGATTAGCTACACGATCAACGTAGGATGGGTCCTCAACCCACGCGTGCAGACTGCATTCGTATTATCCTTCATTCGCGTCTTCCTCGATTGGCCGGGGGAAGCGCCACAGAATGTCGTACTCCTTGTCATGGCGAGACTCCTTCTCGGTGCCGCCGTCGTCCTTGCCGTCCTCGTTGACGCCGTAGACGAGGAAGCCTTCGCCCTCGTTGCGGTAGTGCAGCGGCTCGTCCGTGAAGGGATCGATCAGACCCTCCAGTCCCAGCTCGTCCAGCGTCTCCGGGTATGCGCCGTGTGCCTGGCGGTATTGCATCAGGGCCAGGCCTGCCCGGGTGAGGCGCAGTTGCGTCATCGTCGCGCAGTAATACCTCTTCAAGAATTCGAGCATGCCCGAAAGCTCGTTGGTCAGAATGTATTTGCCCGGGACGTCCCAGACCTCTTCGTAGCCCTCGGTGCCCCGGGGTACGTACGGGCCTTCGAGCAGCATCGCGCCCTTTCTCATCCGCTGGAGGTAGGCGGCGTGATCGGCGAGGAAGCGGGGTCGGTACGCGATGAATCGAAACAGCAGACGGCGGACGAACTCGGGCACGCCGGCCCCGCCCAATGCGTTTTCCGGCAGGGCCTCGTACAGTTGGTTCCGCGGCAGATTGAAAAGCCACTCGCCCCTGAGCAATCGTTCGGCGTCGACGGCGCGGACGAGCGGGTCGACGCCGTCGAGGCCCGCCAGGAGGTTCTCCACCTCCCGGTACTGGCCCTCATCGGGCGGCGCGATCTCGCAGAGCCAGCGGATACTATGACGCGACCAGTTGATCATAATCAAGCGCGTGAACTGGGTTTCGCAGGTCGGCTCGTCACGAAACGCCCCGGCGAATTTCAACTGCGTGCGAACGGTCTGCCAGGCCTTGTGTGGGTCGCCGCCTTCGGCCTCCAGGCGGGCCCGGCCTCCCAGAATGCGTATGAGCCACCGTGCGTCCTCCGTCATGGGCAGGTCCGTGAGCAGGCCCCCGTCGTAGTCGCGATTGAATCGGCACGCCGGCAGCAGCGTCCCTCGCTCGATGTCCGCCAGCGCGCGGACGACGAAGTCCTGTTTGATGAGGCGTTCGAGCTCGGCGCGGTCTTCCGGCTTGGCTGAATCGCTGAACGCGCGTCGGGAAAGGTCTGACAGATGCTCGAGCAGGGTTTTCCTGGGTGCGTGTTTCCTCTTCAGTGCGGCCGCCGCACGCTCGTAGAATAGGGCGGCGTTCTGTTCGTCGGGAACCTCCGGGGGGATCATGTCGGCCGCATTCATCGGACGCCCATCCGCCTGCAGCGCCGCCTGCGCCGCATGAAGCTTCGCGGCCGAACGTGACAGTGAGAAGGCGTAAGCCCCGCCGAGCCCGAGGATCACCACGATGAAACCGGTGAGTATTCTCCTGGACGTCTTGCGCATTGTCCTCCTTCCTACGGATATTGAGTCAGTCGTTCCGCCTGTCGGCCTCCGTCTTCGCACCGCCGCTCGGTGCCGGGCTTTAGCAACACGTCTTCCGGCTTGGGAAAGCTCCATTGCTTCCACCCTTCGGGCGGCGTCCGCAGGAACTTCTCCGTGGGGATCTCGGCGTCGACGGTGACGTTGGACCATTGCTCGTGCCCGATCGAGTGTCTGGCCAAGGGCGTGGGCTTGGTCATATAGACGTTCGAGCGGGTTTTTTCGTAGGTTTGCCTGTCCTCGATGCTGAACCACGGCCGGTCTCCGTGCCAGTAGATCCAGAGATCGTTCCCATCGCCGACGAGTGTTCCGCCCGGTGTGCCGTCGGCCCGCACCGCCTCGATCATCTGCTCGTACAGGGCCCGCGCGGCCGGCTCGTCGCGGAAGGCGTTCTCGCGGCCGGCTTCGTTTGGCTCAATTAGGGCCGGGCGAGCCTGTGGACAAACACAGAGAGTCGCCGCCAGACAGGCCCAAAGCATCAAACTGGCTTTGTTGTGAGTCATAGCCGTTCGCTCCTGCAAGACGCGCTATCCACGTGATTCCCCCGCATCGACCACGAATCCCGTGCATATGTATGACCTATTTCCCAGTAAGACGCAGTCGAACGGGAAATGTTACCTGCCTTTTTTTTGACGTTGCCTGATCCGGTGGCCCAGCCAGAGCAGCATCACCAGGACGGCCAGCCCGACGACCGACATCCCGGCGGTGTTGTCCGGGCGGGCCTGATCCCATTCCTGCAAGGGTGACAGCACGATGAAGAAAGTCAGGGCGCCGGCGATTAGAGCCAGGTTGTGTTTGTCCGCGCATCCCGGCCTTGTGGCCAAAACGGGTATCGCCCCCGTGAAGGCGGCGGCGAGCAGCACTACGGCCAGGATGACAGCCACCGGATGGATCCCGGTATGCGGCAGCAGCCACACCAAAACGAAAAGCATCGCTGTCCCCGCGAACCCCAGGACCAGCAACCGTCGGGGGCGACACGCGTCCTTTGAGTTGGGCTTGGGCGACAGGTCGCGGCGCGGCAGTCGCCAGGCCAGGATGCAGAGCCCGGCCGTCACTGCCGCAGCGATCCATAGATGTGCGGCCGGGGGGCGATATTCGCTGATCAGATAGAAGATGACGACGCCGTTGGCAATCCACAAGGCCAGCAGCATCCCCAACCCCCAGTTCGGCATCCACCGGTTGTGACGCCGGCCGGGAAACAGCAGGTTCGCCAGGGCGATGGGAATCACGATGCTGAACACCGCGTGGTAAACTGTCAGCTCGAAGGCCCACACCCAGTTGACGCCCAGCCAGCGGCCGTAGTCGGCCAGAGGGCCCAGGTCCATCCAGGCCGGGTCGAAGAAACTCTTGCACATCAAGCCTTCTTCGGCAACCCCGTACGCTGCCGCCAGCGCCAACAGGCTGGGCCAGCCCTTGTTCCAGCGGAACACCACCTCCCTTACCAGGACGGCCCCGCCTCCGTAGAGTACCACGAGCATGATGAATCCGAGAGGTTGGAAAAACTCCGCCGGCGGCGCCGAGCCGCTGAGAAGTTCGCCGATTGCCGGCGACAGAAAGAACAAGATGAGGGCCGGATAGGTGCGCTTGCTCTTCGCCATTTCCGGTGGATCTCCCATGGCCCGGATCGGGCGCTTACTCGATCACGACGGCTGTGCCCTTGCCCGAAGCCATCAGCAGCGATTTGCCTTTCGAGCCGATGTTCACCGCCCGGACGTTGCGAACGATCACGATGCCCTTGTACTGCCGGATGCGAATCCCGTCCAGTATCGGGGTTGTGAAAGTCTGCACGTCGTTCATATGTTACCCCTTTCCTGCGAACGCATCTTGGCTCGGAAAGCTCAGCGGGTCCCGCCCGTAGTGAAAGCCGCCCACGCGAATATCCTTGTGCGAAGGGGAGGTCAGCGTCACGTCGAGCGTGACATCGGCAAACGGGTTGGCGTAGTCGTTCTCGTGCCGGAAGGTGATCTCGAAGACCTCATAGAGAGGGACCTTCGTTGCGTTGTGAGTGGTCTGCACGTTCAAGGCACGCCCGGAGTTTGGCTCCGCCTCGCATGGTGCAAGCGGGTACGGACGGCAGATCAGCGCGACAAGGAGGATGCTGCCGGTCAACTGTATTCTCGCTGCCAAAGGCCTCACTGCTCCAATCGCTCGACGTAGAGAGCCACTTCCCCGCCGATACTTTCCGGCGTGTTCCACGCCTGGTCCCCGTCGCTTACGGTCACTGATTCCTGAGATACTGCTCTCCCGTTGATACAGTCGAACCAGAGGAGCCGATATTTCCCCGCGGTCATGTTTTTCAGGCCCATCTGCCCCGTTGCGCGGGACGAATAGGCAAGGTAGCGGTCCCCGGGGTCGGCCAGGACGTATTGCGTGTCGGCATGGGCCAACTCGTCGTGCGGTTCCACGTCGAGCAGGCGCGCGCCATCGAAGAAACGCAGAAGATTTCCGCACGCCCGCAGATCGTCACGGTTCGTATTCGCGATGTCCATGCCCAGGATCATCACGGAAGCCCCGCCCATCGCGCAGGCCCAGCACTTCTTTCGTAATTCGGCGCCGGTGCCCCAGTCGGCGGCTTCCGAGAGGTTCAGGCTGTACCGGCCCCGGGCCTGCCGCCACGCCTGGACGACGCCGGCGTGCAGCTCTTCGGCCGTGGCGACGTTGTACTGAATCGCGAACTGGTCGATGTTCGGATCGTCGGCGAACTCGGAGAAATCCAGGCCGTGGTTTTTGTGTACCGCAACCGGATGGTCGTAGTCGTCCGCAGCCTTGATCAGCGCGGCGATTCTGCGGACCCGCTCGGCGCTGAGCCGCTCGCCGTATTCCTCCGCGATGCACCAGATCAGGTGTCCGTGGTGCTCGAAGCGGTTCACAAGCGTCTGGATGAACCGGCGCTCCGCCTCGCCCACGTTGTCGCCCGTGTTCCACACGAGGACGCTGTCGTCGTAGATGAAGAAGTAGATGACGATGCCGTGACGATCCATCTCGGCGAACCACTGCTCCCACTGATCGAGCACCCTGGGATTGACGCCTTTGGCCGGGTCGTGGTCGATGAAGGGATTGTGTGTTCTGTCGCCGTCGCCTCCGTGCGAGCGCACGGCCATGAGGTAAATGCAGTTTGCTCCCGTGCCCTTGAGCTTCTCGATCAGTTTCATCTGGTCGCCGTCCCGGGTGCCGTCCGGCTTCAACTTTCCCCGGTAGAGAAAATCCTCCGGATCGCCCGGCCCGCACAGGAGGAAGGGCCGCGTTTTGTCCCCGCTTTCAGACGCTTGCCCGAGCCACTGTGGATGGTCGGGAAGGGCGGTGATGAATCTTCGGACATGTTGCCTGTCTGTCCGGGCAATATCGCCGACCGCAAAGACCCAATCGGATCGACGCGGTGCCTCGAACAGAAGCTTCTCACTCGCCCTCGGAAGGGAGGTGACATCAGCTCTGCCCTTAGACAATTCTTTTCTGGTATCGAAAGCAACTATCGGCTTGGGCCGGGCCGTCGCGGGCAGACGCACGTTCGCTCTGTCTGCATCCTCGACGTAGAGCACGCCGCTTTGGGCCGACGGCGACCACAGGGCGCAGCCGTTCTCGATCAGCTTGCCGTCCGATGGCTGCATGTCCAGGAGGAAGCGTTTGCCCTTGTGCCAGAAGTCGTAGTGCATCCGGAGTTGCTCGGGATTCGGGTAGGGGTGGGGACTGTTGGGGTAGAAGCCGAAGAAGCCGCCCATGCCGCCGGCCATGGCCTCCCACCAGAGCAGGCGGCGCGTCCCGTCCATGTCGAGGTTGAAACCCTCGCGCCGGTAGCTGTGCCGTTCTTCGTAGAGGTGGGGCTTGGTGACGTCACTGTTGAGGTCGTCGACGATCTCCTGGTAGCTCAACGGCCCGTGCCGCTCCGTCGCCAGCGGGACGTTGCGTCCGAAGCCGTCGTAGGCGTTGATGTTGTGCGGGCCGTGCAGCCGGTAGCCTCGCGCGCAGAGCAGATGCTGCCAGCCCATGTGCTCGTGCAGGTATTGAGCCCAGGCGTTCAATTGCGCTTCGTTGGTCCACTCGTGCAGGTCGAATCCGTAGCCCATCGTCCAGCCGGGCAGGGGGCCGAGCCTCGCGGCGATGTAGCGCTGCAACCGCCGGTCGGCCGGACCGTTGATCCCGCCCGGCACGCCTAACGGCGTCCACTTGCGCGACTCGTCTCCCCAGGCCCAGATGTGCACCCGCCCGCCATTGGCGTGGACCGTTGTGATGATCGTTTCCAGCACGTCGAATGTCAGCAGATCGGGATTGACGCTGTCGTGCTCATCGTGCCGCCGGGCGCCGAATTTGAACCAGTTGTTGTTCACATGAACGAAGATGACCTCGAAGCCGTTGGCCCGTGCGTCTTCGAGATATGCCAGCGCCTTGTCCTCAACCTCCGCCGGGTCCGACCCGAACTCCTCTAAATACGCCGGATGCTCGACCCGGCCCATATAGACGTTGAACAGATATCCGTGCAGGTCCGTCTCGTCACGCGTCTGAATCGCGTACTTGTTGCCCACGTGCGTCAGAAAGCCTTTGAACGCTTCGTCCTCGTTCTCGTGGACTTCAATGCCGCCGGAATGACCATTCAGGCCGGGCAGGTCGCTGGTCGTGTGGTGCGTCCAGTAGCCCGCGCGCGTCCCGGGAAACGTAAACTTCCATCTGCCCTTGCCGTCGTAGAACATCTCGGTCGTTCGCTGAGCCCCGCTTTCCCAGTGCCGAAACGTCACCGTCGCCGTGACATCGAACGGGTTGCCGGTGTAGTCGAGGACCGGCGAGCGCCAATCGGCGCGCTCCCACATTCGGAGAGATTCATTGTCGCGGCTTCCCCGCTTCTCCTTGGCCGCGTCGAGCAAGAGACCCAGGGCGTGGTTTTCCTTGTCCCGTCCCTCAATGCGGGTGTTGTTCCAGCTCACGATCAGCTCCAGGTCGGGAATGACGACGACGGCGCGGATGCCGCCGTGGCCGAAGCAGCCATAGGCGTTGACCGGCACGTCGGGCCAGTGCCGTTTGCCCTCGCGGTCCACGCCGTTGATCCACCAGAGCCAGCTATAGCTGCCCATATGGTCGGTCTGGTTGTCGGGGATGCGGCGCGAGCCGATGGAGCGCTGGCCCGGGATCATCTCTGCCGCCTCGTTGCCCGCGCGAGGAATAGCGTTCGGCACCGGGTCCGTCACCGCCATCCGCGCCAGCTCGGGGTTGATGAGCTGCTTGTTCTTCCACTTGCCGCCGCGCAGGTAGAGCAGGGCGAACCGCGCGAAGTCGCGCGGCGAGATGGCCAGCCGGCCCGCCCGGTCTTTCGTGCCGAAGGCCAGGAACGTCGGATTGTCCTGGCAGCCGATCAGGTCCGTCAGTTGCGGGTGGAGAACCTGGGAATCCACCGTCGCGTGCGTGGCCCCGTAGACGCGGGTAAACAGCGTGTCGAACAGCAGAGCCATCTGCCAGTCGTTGTAGGCGTAGGCGGTGCCCGGCTCTTCGGTCAGCCCGTAGCAGGAGATCTGGTTGGCCATGTGTCGCCAGGTGATGCGCGCGTCCTTGCCGCCGAGCTTCTTGTTGATTTGCTTCAATCGCGGCTCCCACCGACAGACGGGCTCGTCGAGGTTGAAGATGCGCCCGTCCTGGAGGGCCTTGAAGAGGAAGTGGGCGTAGACGGGCTTGGCCGCTGAAGCCACGTCCTGCCGCCGCGAGGCGTCGCCCCAGGTGTAGACCATGTAGCCGTGGCGGACGACGCAGCCGAACCCGCCGGCGTAGTCGCTGAAGGCCTTGAGTTTCGCCGCCTCTAACCCGACCTCGGCCGGGCGCCGGATTGCCCACTCCTTGCCCGGATAGACCGGCTCAACCGCTGCAAAAACGCCGCTCGCAAGCAGCGCCACAATCAGAACGCTTGTCCACCGTCGCATGTTGATTCTCCCCTGAGTTCTCTAAGCCCGAAGCACGAATCTCGAAATGCAAATCTCCGAAACGATTGCCGTTTGAGGCATTCGGGTTTATGTCATTCGAATTTGCCTCGGATTTCGTGCTTCGTATTTCGGATTTCCGAGCGGTAACGCCGCTCGGCTAATCTTCCTTCAGCACAACATCGTCATATTCGATCTCGAAGCGAAGCTTGTGTTTGGCTTCTTCGCTCGCCAGGCCCAGGAACAAATCGGTCAACTCCTGTGCCTCCGCCACGGCAGCCAAGTCGAGGTACAGCTTATAGGCGGCCTTCTCCTTCTTCATCGCCAGGATCAGCGCGTCGGCATAGCTCATCCCCGGCGTCGGCTCCTGCTCCACGAGATAGTCCGCCAGTCCCAGGTCCTGCACCTGCACCTGCACCTGTGCCGCGCCCGCGCCGAACGAGCATTCCCCACGCTTGACCGCTTCAAGCTTGGCCTTGTGTCCCTGCTCCTCCCGCGCGAAGTCCTCAAACACCTGCTTCATCGCCGGCACGTCCGTCTTCGCCGCCAGGTCCAGGTAGAACCGGTTCGCCTCTTCTTCATTGCCAATCGCAAAATCCAGAATCTCCTCAACGCTCTCAAATCTCCTGTCCATCGGCATCCCCCAAATCTCTTTCACTCTGACGTCACTTGCAATTCCGGCCCGATTACCACGCACTGTCGAATTCTACCGCCAAACCGCCATCGACAAAAGGCGAAAAATGGCGGCGTCTCCGCCCGGGGGCTCGCAGACGGCGGATTCGTCCGGAGCGGGGAATTTTCCTGTCCTTTTCTCGAAATTAGCCTTATCATGCGCGAATATTTCCTGACCGTGGTGCGTCCATCAGAGAGGCAGGCGTTATCGAAGCGGAAGTTCGTTTTTCATTGCAGAGGCCGAGAATGCGACTTGGGCGGAAAGGGCGGATTGCAGTTCTTATTGCATGTGTTGGCGTCACGGTGTACGAGATTCCCGGCGTCAGACGGATCTGGCGGTACGCCGATATGGGGCGACCAGGGGGCGTCCCGGCTGCGAAGGAGACTGTGCCGGATAACGTGGCAGCGTTAGATCCCGAGGCGGCCGAGGTTCTACGGTATTGCCTCAACGAACCGAATGATGCCCAATTGGCGGAGTGGGTGCAGAAGTATCCTGAAAATGAGTTCTTTCTCGCTCAACTCGCACAGAGGCTGACCGACGCCAACTGCGTCGATCCCCGGGCGGCTCTGGCTCTGGCCGACAAGCTGGTGACACTGAGCCCCGAAAACGCCCACTATCGATACCTGAAGGGTTGGATATTGCTGAGTCAGCCCTGGGCACCCGGCCGCGAGGAAGAGGCCGTCGAGCAGTTCGAGTTTGGTAACGGCTTGCCACAATTGTATCTACCCCGGACGAAGTATGCGGGACGAATCGAAGGTCTGGCCAGGCATGCGGGGATAAGCGCCTTGCATGGAATCGCCGCGGACTTCTCCGACACAAAGATGTACTCGGATCTCTTCATGTTTCTTGGGCATGGCAAGGAATACATGCAGTTCGATCCTTCATTGCTACGAGGGTTGACGGAGCAGGTCTCGCAGATGGGCAGCCGATTCATCGCCGATACGATCGGTTACAGCGTGTTGGACGTAGGTTTTCGCCTGATTCTCGTTGCTGACGGACTGAGGCTGCGACAGCTTGAACTCTCCGAAGACGAGGCGCGCCTGAGTCGCTATCGGCTGTGTCAGGCTCACGAAGTCAAACCCATTCTCAAAGAGTGCTTCAACAGGCCGTTTCACGTGCTGCGTGATACGGTGAAACTCGCTTGGGTCTGGACCCCGGCGTCCCTGGCGTTTTCGGCGGCGCTGCTCGCCTGGCTTGCTTTATTGCCGGTCAATCGGGTCCGTGGTCGAGCCAGTCGCGCGCGGGTCGGCATCGGAGGCTATGTCATGTTCGGCGCTGGTTTGATCGGCATGTTCAGTCTCGTCGTTCTGCGATTATACCTGGGGGAGAGATTTCGGGGCCAATTCTACTGGAGTCTTGGTTTTGCAGGGTCGGCGGTCGTTCTCTGGGTTCTGCTGTTGCTTATGTCGCGCGTGCGTCCGGTTGACCCGGCTCGATTTCAGCGTTCTCGCAGGTGGGCTGCGATCGCGTGCGGACTGCTGTGGCTGTCAGGCATGGTCCTGCTTGTCGTCGAGACGCTCACCTTCGCCGCGAGGTACGCCGGTGTCCATTTTTGGCTGGAGCGACTTGCGATGGTTCTCGTCTGGTCCATACTGTGGGTTATCATCTGGGCCATTGCGTCATATCGACACCATGTCTTTCGTGCGATCCCGTATGCGCGTCTTCTGCGCAGCCGCGTGGTTCAGCTTCTCTTTGTGCTGGTCCTGACGGCCGGTCTTCTGACGTTTCCCATTTCAGAAACAACACGGTCGAACGTGCTGTCGGTCCTCTGGTCTGTGATTGTGCTTATTGTCACGTCCTTGTCCATCGGTATCATTTGCACGCACGTTTCAGATGGACGCATCGTTCTTCTTGACGGCCTGCGGCACTTCTTTGACAAGACCGGTCAGATCGTTGTGACCCGCGCCGAGATGGCGCAGATGATGTCCGTCCTCCTGGTTATCTCGTGGGTGATCTTGCTGGCGACCAATCATCTCGCGGCGCATCGGGTGCAGGAGCTTGAGGACTCCTTCGCAGACCCGCTATCGAGCTACCGACCGCTGCCCCAGGCGACGCAGGAAACCTATCAACGCGTGGTCTTGCGGGCGGACCCCTGCTCGGATTCCAGCGGCGGGCGCAACGTCGCCCCCGACGCCGCCGCTCGTCTGGGACTTGCAGCGCCGTCGGACCTGGCGAGAATTATCAGCGCGCGCAGAACATCAGGCAAGCCGCTGGGAGATGGCAGGCTCCTTTCTCTGTTGCACTCCTGCGGCCGGGACGCGCGTTCGATCGTTCTGGACGCGTTGTAAGAACCAACAGTTTATCCCGTGCTGCGCACGCGCGCCGAATGGGGTGACGCAAGTGTAAAGGACCGGCTCGAACAGGTCTTTGAGGAGGACATGGCGGCTTTTCTGGATCAGGGCCTTGAGCCGGAATCTCTTGGACCGGGCCCGTCGAGGCTGGAATCGCTGCTGGATTCTGCCGGGGTTCTTGCACGCATCAGTGACGGCCAGGAAGCTGAAGATCGGCTGTCGCCTCTGATGGAGGCGGTTGTGCAAAAGGCCTTGGAGACACCGAATCCGCCATCTCCGTTCGAGGCGTTTGCGGCGGAAACACCGGAGGCTCGACAAGAGGCCCGGAAGCGAGACGAAGCCTATTACGAGCGCAGGAATCTTGTGCAGACCTTTTGGGAGGCGTTAGGGGTATTGCCCAAACCGCGTGCGGCCCGTCTCCTGACGTTCTACCTGCAACAGACCCAATTCGCCGACCTCGCTTTTCACCGCGACCTGGAGGAAACTGCCGAGGTAATCAGCAGACTGGCCGACGATCAACTCGCCGAAAAGGTGTTCCTGAGAGTGATTGCGTCACCACCTGTCCAAGAGTCCTACGACGTGCCGATTGGAAGGGCTTTGAGGGCTGATGAGGCTTTTCCGAAACGGCGCGAGGATTTCAGCCATGTGTTTCTGGAGGCCGTCTATGCCTCTCTTTCCGATGCGGCCGTACCGCTGTTGGTGGAGCATCTCGATGCTGACAACGATCAATTGCGCGCGTTTGTCGTATGGCGGCTGACGAGCCTTGGGTACGAATGGTCCGCCGCACAATTGCGGACGCTCCGCCAGGACCAATGCTGGAAAGTGCGTCTCAACCTCCTCTTTGCCGATGATGCCGAACTGCTTGAGCGTGCTCGGGCAGATCCCAATCGCGTCGTGCGTGTGGTCGCACAGGCACTGGTGCAATCGGGCGCACATGCCGATTGATCGGGACAACCCGGAAGCCTCAACGGCGTAATGTGCGTATTCGCAAAGAGGTGAATGGAAAACGCAAAATAGCGTTGTGTGCGCTGGGTTGGGGGTGTAGGTTATGGGGGCGGTCGTTGGTGGCGCAGGGGTTGCCGCCGGACGTTGTGTCGACAAGCGTTTGTGAACAGAGAAGGGGCAGGTGTATGTACGAGCGACGGGGTCGAATGATGAAGGATGCGCGGGTTTTGGGCGTTGCGTTGATTGTTCTGGCGTGCGGTTCTTTTGTCGCGGGGCAGGAGACGCCTTTTGCGGTGGCGTACACGATTGACCCGGACAGCGTGGTGAATCGCATCGATGAGAAGGTCTACGGGCATTTCTTCGAGCATATCTACCATTCGGCCAATGGGGGGCTGTGGGGCGAGCTGGTTTGGAACCGCAGCTTCGAGGAGAACGCGGGCGGTCGCTGGTCCATCGAGGACGGCCAGGTCGTCCAGGCCGGCATGGGGACCAACCAACGCCTGACGTTCGGCGATCCTTCGTGGACCGATTACGAATTCACGTTCGAAGCGATCAAGACCGGCGGGGCCGAGGGCTTTCTCGTGCTCTTTCGCATGAGAAGCGCCGATGAGTTCTACTGGTACAATCTCGGTGGCTGGAGCAACTCGCGGCATCAATTGGAGAAGGGCGTCAAGGGCGAGCGCTGGGGCGCGGTCGGCCCTTCGGTCGAGGAGAGAATCGAGACGGGCAAGTGGTACAAGATCCGCGTCCGCTGCGAAGGCAATCACATTCAGATCTGGCTCGACGGTGAGCGGGTCCTCGACTACACCGACGAGAGGTCGCCGCACCTGTCCGGGCAGGTCGGCGTTGGCACCTGGTCCACCCGGGCGAAGTTCCGCAACCTGAAAGTCGTCTCGCTCGACGGCAGCGTTCTGTTCCAGGGCCTTCCTTCGTCGCTGGAGGAGACCTTCGGCGCCCGGCACTGGAGCGTATTCGGTCCGGGGGCCGCACGCATCGAGTCTGACGATCCGCTCAACAGCGACGCCTGCGTCAAAATCGACGCGAGCGAAGGCGAGACCGGCCTGCAGCAGAGCCGATTCAGCGTCCGTGCCGGCAGGACGTACGTCGGCTCTCTCTGGGCACGCGGGTCGGCCCAGGGTGGGCTGAAGGTGCGCTTGCTGGCGGGCGACAAGACCATCGCCCGGCGCAAACTCGCCGCGCCGAGCGACAACTGGCGCGAGTTGAAGTTCCAGCTTCGCCCCCAGGTCTCGGACGCCAACGCCACGTTGCAGATCGCCGTACCGCGCGGGGCGCAGGTGGCCATCGACCAGGTCAGCCTGATGCCTCGGACGTGGCAGGAGGCCGGCGGATTCCGGCCCGATTTGCTGCGTGCCATCGGCGGGCTCAAGCCGCCGATCATCCGCTGGCCGGGCGGGTGCTTTGCGTCGCCATATCGCTGGAAGGACGGCATCGGTCCGCAGCACAAGCGCCGCGCCACGCGCCGCGAGCTCTGGGACGACCTCGACATCAACAGCCTCGGAACGGATGAGTTTATCGCGATGTGCCGCAAGGTCGGGGCCGAGCCGCTGATCGTCGTCAACATCGGGACACCCCAGTGGAACGCGGACGCCGAGACGCACGATTTCCTCCGGGACGTGCTGGACTGGATCGAGTACTGCAACGGTCCGGCCAACTCGAAGTGGGGCAAGGTCCGCGCCGCCAACGGTCATCCGGAGCCTTACAACGTCAAGTACTGGGAGATTGACAACGAGACGTGGGGCATGGGCGTGGACAACTACATCGCGGCCGTCAAGAAGTTCGCTCCGGCGATGCGACAGGCCGATCCGTCAGTCAAGCTGGCGGCCTGCGGCAGCGGCGGATTCAATCTGGACTGGAACCGGCGCGTCATCGAGGGCTGTGCCGAGCTGATCGACTACCTCAGCATCCATCACTACGAGAGCCCCGACCGGTACGCCGAAGGGCCCTACAACTACGAGCGCTTCATTCGCCAGACGGGCGAGATCATCGCCGGGTCGAAGAATCCGAAGCTGAAGATCTACTGCTCCGAATGGAACGCCCAGAGCACCGACTGGCGCACCGGGCTCTACGCAGGCGGACTGCTCAACGCCTTTGAGCGCTGCGGCGACGTCTTCGAGATCGGCGGCCCGGCGCTGTTTCTCCGCCACGTCTCGGCCAGGGCCTGGGACAACGCCTTCATCAACTTCGATGCCTCTTCCTGGTTCCCGGCCCCCAATTACGTGGTGATGAAGCTGTGGCGCGAGCATTACGCGCCGTACCGAGTCGAACTCGAGGGCGAGAGCGAGGGGCTCAACAGCGTCGCGACGAAATCGCAGGATGGCCGGACGGTCTATCTCAAGTGCGTCAATCCCAAACCGGAAGCGGCCGAGGTGTCACTGAGACTGGCCGGCGAAGCGATTCCCGCCGGTGGCACTATGAGGATCGTGGCCCCGGGATCGCTGGAAGCGCGCAATACCCTGGCCAGACCTCACACCGTCCGCCCGGAAACAGGGGGCCTGCGCATCGAAGAGGGCACGGTCCGATGCACGGTGCCGGCGCTGTCGGCGGTTGTGATTGCGCTCCAGCTTTAGCAGGAAGGATCCGATCCGTGACTTTTGTCGGTACGTGGTGACCGAAAAATGTCGGTCAGCGCCGGTTTTCTGTTGAGACCTGCGAGCATCTTCGGTAGCATGACGGGTGCCCGGCCTTTCACGTGTGGCCGGCGGGAAGGACGTTGTCGGCGTTTGCCGTGAGGAGTCGATATTGGAACGGTTTCGCAAGAGCGGCACGCAGGGACCGGCTGTTTTCGGTTCGTTGGCTCTGGTCCTCGCGATGTTGGCGGCGTGGTTTGCCACGGCGCAGAACTGCATCGGGCGGGCGAACGAAAACGACGGCTCCCTGGTCCGGGTCGGTGAATTCGCGCCCGATTTTGAACTGCCCCGGCTAACGATCACCAACGATCCGAACGGAAAGCCCATCGGGGTCATCAGCGAGACGGACACGGTCCGGCTGTCGTCCTTCCGCGGCAAGAGACCCGTGTGCCTGATCATGTCCAGCTATACGTGACCTCCTTTCACGTCCCGCGCAGCGGAGATCGAAAGACTGTACGCGTCGTACGGCAACCATATTCAGTTCCTCATCGTTTACATCCGCGAGGCCCATCCGAACATGCTCGGAGAGGGCAACCGGACGGGAATTGTAGGCCGGCCGCAGGACATCAACGAGCGTGTGATCCTGGCGACACAATGCGTCAGCCGATACAAATTCTCGGCGCCGATGGTCATTGACGGCATGGACGGCAAGGTCAACAGCGACTACAAGGCCGCGCCGGTGCGCGTAACTATTACCGACATCGACGGGAAGGTCGTCTACTATGCCGGCCGGGGGCCGTATGATTTTCGCATTCCTCCCATCGAGAGGGCACTGAAGAAGCTCGTCGCCAACAAGGGACACATGCCCCCGGCGCCGGCGGCGCAGTGGGGTCCGGCGGTAGACGGCCTGCGGTGCGGGCTCAGCATCGATCCGCCGAAGGTGACCGTCGGTGACAACGTGGCGGTGCAGTTGAAGTTCGAGAATACCGCCGACGAAGCCGTTGCCGTCTACTACAAACCGGCCGACGCGGTCAAGCGCCTGGTCGTCACCAACGACGAGGGGGAGGTTCTGAAACTGGAGATGTCCGGCCGACAGCGCCGGTCTCGCCGGCGCCGCGAGCAGGGGAGCAGTCCGATCCGGGAAATCGGGCCCGGAGAGGTCTTTGAGACCGAGATCGAATGCAAAGTGGCGGCAGTTTCCGACCAGGCGGCTCTCGTCGCCGGCCAGTTTCGAGCCGTGTACAGCCATGAAGTGGCCGACGCCGCGCTGGCTCAGATCGAGCCGGCCCTGGAGACGTCCGCCTGGACCGGAAAGGTCGCTTCGGGGGCCTGCACGTTGAATGTGACGTTGCCCGAGCAGTTGGGCTGCATCGATTGTCACGGGGGCTCGAATTATCACCACGTGCACGAGCGGGACTGCGCCCGGTGCCATGTGGGAGAGATGGGCACGGCCGGCTTCGACACGAAGGACGAGGCGTGCGTTCAGTGCCATCGGCGCGAAGGCCGGTACGGCCGCCGGCAAATCCTGGGCGCCGGCGGAGAGTTCGACCTGGCTTCCCGACACCTCGCCGGCACGATCGAGGACAAAGACTGCCTGCTGTGCCATGACCACAGCCGCCACGGCGAGGGGGTCGTTCGCCTGATCGATCCCGATTCCGGCGGCACCGAACCCTGGACGGGTACACGCGCGGGGTTCTGTCTGACCTGCCACGACGGCGAGCCTCCCGCGCATGTCTCTTTCCCCGCCCAATCGGCCGGCTCCGGGTTCAACAAGATGAAGTTCCTGGACTCCGCCCTCGCGCAGACCGAACAAGGCTGCAGCTACTGCCACGAGCCCCACGGCTCGGCCTATCCCGCGCTGCTGAAGGACCTCCACAGCCGCTGACGAGAACCGGCTTCGGCGATGCCCTCCCCGAAGGTCCTGCCGTGCAGGCTGCGGCGTACCGCTTTCATTGCGCCGAGAGTTCCAGCGGCGGGCGCACGATTGACAAAAATTCACCGTTCGTAGACAAAAGGGCGGTCATGCCGCTGTCTTTATTGGTGACGAAAGCAGTAACCGATGGAAGGGACCTTGAAGAAGCATCCGGCCGACGATCCGATACGAGCGGCCCTGGCCCGGGACGACCCGGCTGCGGTCGAGTTGCTCTGGGACCGTTACGCCGGCGATCTGTTTGCCTTTCTGCAGGCCATGCTGCGTTGCCGGCAGGATGCCGAAGATGTCCTTCAGATGATCTTTCTCAAGATCGTTCGCAAGCGCCGGCAACTCGCCGGTGCCCGGCGGCTGGACGCGTACGTGTATCAGATCGCCCGCAACGAAGCCTCTCGCTTTGCCAGGCGGCGGCAGCGAAAGCGGGCCGTCGAGCCGGCAGGGGAGTCGTGGTTGTCGGTGGCAGACGGCGGCAGCGCGCACGTGGAACTGGCCGAGCAGTTGGAGACGATTTTGGCCCGGCTGCCGCAGCGGCAACGGGAAGTGGTGGTGTTGAAAATATACCGGGAGAAGACGTTTCAGGAAATCGCGCGGCTCCTCGACGTCTCGCAAAACACGGTGGCCAGTCGATACCGCTACGCTATGGAAAAACTGCGGGTCTGGCTGCAAAACGCCATGGGATGAACGAGGCGCGTGAACGGAGATCAGAATCTGACAAAACCTTCCGTTAAAAGGAAAGGTTTATGACCCGATCGAAGAATCTCGGAGGCCGTTTGGCCGGGAGCGTTGTTTTCGGCAGCGGCATCGTCCTGCTGTTGGCGTGCGTCTGTCTTGCGTGCCCTGGGCTTGAGGGCAAACGGTGTTGTCTTCGAGGGGCACGGCATCCCGCCCCACATTTTCTCCACGCCGACCCTCGATGATTTGCGTTCGGGACGTGACGCGGCGCTGGGGCACGATGAGAATAAGAACAACCTAGCTGAAAGAGCCAGCATCATGAATGAGACGGAGAAACAGAACGACAAGGTCGAACGTTTGTTGCAGGCGGCGCGCCTGAGCGCACCCTCCGGTCAGCTCAAGGACCGGGTGACAAAGGCGGCCCGGGAGGCGTGGCGCGAGGGTCCGGCGGATGTTTCGTGGCGGGTGCCCGTCTGGCGCGTGGCGGTTTCGGCGGCGGCGGCCGCACTGATCGTATCGCTGGCCAATCTTGCTGCCGACAGGTCCCTGGTGCGCGGGCGGACGGGGGTTGCCCGCATGGCTTTGCAGGAAGCGGCGGACCTGGAAGCCGTGCCCGAGGAGGTGTACGGGTCGGTGGCGCGGCGTCTTCTCGCTGTTAATTTCAGGGCGTCCGAGGCTGTCGGCGAGCGCCTGGAGCAGTACCGCGAGCAGATGAAGCAGGTGCTCGACGAGGCGCAGGAAAACGGCGTCGCGGATTCGCCTCGCGCACCGAATGGTCGAAGCCGTTTGTTGCTTGTGCCGTCGGCTTCCGAGGCGTACTCCTGAGAAGAGTTTTGCAAAATGGAGAGTAGGCTTATATTCTTCAAGGAAATCGTTGGT
>CAYPZL010000013.1:0-50584 GCA_964415045.1 uncultured Pirellulales bacterium
TTGTCCTCAACCATACCAGAGAACGCGA
Organism: uncultured Pirellulales bacterium; assembly: GCA_964415045.1. Lineage (GTDB taxonomy): Bacteria > Planctomycetota > Phycisphaerae > Sedimentisphaerales > Anaerobacaceae > CAYPZL01. The sequence goes on from CAYPZL010000013.1 coordinate 29, forward strand.
CCGGAGGCAGCCTTTCATGGGATTACGGGTTGCTTTTCGGAGACGGTAGATTCGGATCATCTGCGTACGTGCGGGATGGTGTGATGGCGGCACGTTGGGCGGTGCGTGTTTCGGGGTTCTCTTTGCGTCTGTTCCGGGTGATGATTACAATGACGTGGCGCCGCGATGGTGACATTGGCACGTATGGGGAGTTTCTGACAGGAGTTTGGAGATGAAGGATCTTGTCAAGCGGTTCTTGTTGGTCGGTGCGTTGCTTGTGATGGTCCTGGCGACGGCGACGCAGGCGGAAGAATCGAAGCAGCTTGCCTTTCCCGGCGCTGAAGGGTTCGGCAAATATGCGCGGGGCGGTCGGGGCGGGGATGTATACCACGTCACGAATCTTCAGGACGACGGTCCCGGCTCTCTGCGATACGGCATCGCCACGGCCGAGGCTCCGAGAACGATCACGTTCGACGTGGCGGGGACGATCCGACTGGCGACGCCTCTTCGGATGGAGAACAAGTCGCGTCTGACCATCGCGGGCCAGACCGCACCCGGCAAGGGCATCACGATTCGCGATCACGCCATGGTCATCAAGAACTGCAGCGATATCATCGTGCGGTATCTGCGACTGCGACTCGGCGACAAGAACAAGGGGGACGCCGCCGGCGAAGACGTCATGACCGTCGATTACTGCGAGCGGATCATCCTGGATCACCTCTCCCTGAGCTGGGGGATCGACGGCAATTCCGACTATCGCGGCAACAGCGACATAACCCTGCAATGGCTGCTGTACGCCGAGGCGCTCAACGATTCGCTCCACCCCAAGGGCGACCACGCCATGTGCACGTCGCTGCGCGACTGCCACGGGAACACCACGCTGCACCACAACATCTATTCCACGTCGCGCAACCGCCATCCGACGATCGGCGGCGGAACCGGCAAGAAGGGCTACGCCCACGTCGTGGTCGATTTCCGCAACTGCGTCAACTACAACTGGAACGGCCCGACGAACTTCGGCGGCATGAAGCTCAACGTCGTGAACAACTACTACAAGCCGGGCCCCTGCACCGATCCGCAGGACTTGCCGATGCAAATGAAAGATGGAGACACCACGAAGGCCAGAGGCTTCATGACGGGCAATCGCTTCGAGAAGATGCCTGAGCGTCTCAACGAAGACAACTACTGTGCCGTTCTGTACACCAATACGGGAAGCTACATGTCCACGTCGCGAAAACAGTGGGCCGTCAGTGAGCCGTTCGAGCTGGGCGCCTGCAAACCATACACGCAGAACGCGCGCGAGGCGTATGAAACGTGCCTGCGCTACACCGGCTGTTCTCTCGTTCGCGACCGCGTAGACACGAGAATCATCGACAACATCGCCCGGGGCAGGGGCGAACTGCTCGATTCGCAGGACGAGGTCGGCGGATGGGATGGCTATCCCGTCGTCCGTCGGCCAGATCGCTGGGATACGGATGGCGACGGCATGCCGGATACATGGGAGAAAACGCACGGGCTCGACCCCCAAAATCCCGCCGACGGCAACCGAGATGCGGACGACGACGGATACACCAACCTCGAGGAATACATGAACGGCCTCGTGCCAAACATGACCGAAGTCATGAGAAAGCAGCGACAGTAGCCGTCTTCGACTGTGCCCCGCTCTCCCGCGGCAGCACTACGGAGCAGGGAGGATCCGCGAAAAGCGATTCCCCCACCGCGTACGGTTTTCTCCATTCATCGCGAACGGGCCGAAAAAAGGCTTGGCAGTGGCGGGCGGAGGTGCTATAGTTACCCGTTTGTCTCAAGCTGCTGGGTAGCTTCTTTTTTTCTCTTTGGTCGTCTTTAGCATGGTTTTGACACAAATACTGCAACCGACGTGTGTTAAGGTTCCGTTGAGCGGCGCCGACAAAGACGCCGTGATCACCGAATTAGTGGATATCCTCGCGGAGAACGGGCTGCTTGAGAACCGGGATACGGTCCTGGAGGCCGTGTTTACGCGGGAGCGGACGCGTAGTACGGGGATTGGCTCGGGCATCGCCATTCCACATGGCAAGTGCAACGCGGTCAAGGAACTGGTGATGGCCCTGGGGATCACCGCCGCACCGCTGGAGTTCGAGAGCGTCGACGGCAAGCCCGTCTCGATCGTGATTCTACTGGTTTCTCCGGCGGATCAGACGGGCCCGCACATTCAGGCGCTGGCCCGCATCAGCCGGCTGATGCTCGACGAGGAATTCAAGGCCGCTTTGGAAAAGGCCCCTTCGAGCCAGGCGGCATACGAGCTGTTGAGCAACCGCGAGAACCAGTAGGCGTTCTTCCCGGAAAGGCCCCGAGAGAACGGCTCAATTCCTCTCCCAAAGAATCAGACCGAGCTCATGGGGATTCACTTGATCCGGATGGCGTGGCAGCACCCGAACGACGGCGCCATGCTGTCCGGTGGTTTGGCACTTCATCCGCCCGGAGAACCAGTGCTCGCCGTTTTCGCCGTTCGTCGTTTCGTGCGCCATGGGCACGGCCGCTCCGTCTCGAATGTTGCCCCAGGAATCGGTGGGCCCGTGATAGAGCTCGACCGAAACGTTGTCGGGCTGGACGCGGCCCAGTCTTACGCGGGCCCGGACGGTCAGCTCCGATCCCACCTTCAATTGCGGCTGGGCGGCATTGAGCTGCGCCGGGGCGCCGGCGCTGTTGGCATCCATGGTGACCTCCTGGACGACGATTTCCCGCCACGCGCCGCGCATCTCGGCCTTCCAGCGTGCGAAGTCCCGGGCGACAGCCAGCGTATCCTGCGTCAGGCGACGATAGCGGCTGGCCGCCGGAGCGTAGAATCGCTGCGCGTATTCGGCCAACATTCGGTGCGTGTTGAACCGGGGCGTCACGGATTTGATACAGGCCTTCATCATGGGCAGCCAGCGCCGCGGGAGGTTGTCGGCCGACCGGCTGAAGAACAACGGCACCACCTCGTGCTCCAGGATGTTGTAGAGGGCCTGGGCTTCGACCATGTCCTGGTATTCCTGATTCTCGTAGCTCTCGCCGGCGCCGATGACCCAGCCTCCTTCGGGCGTGTAGCCCTCGCACCACCAGCCGTCCAGCGTGCTGACGTTCAGCACGCCGTTGGCGGCGGCTTTCATCCCGCTGGTGCCGCTGGCCTCCATGGGCCGACGCGGATTGTTGAGCCAGACGTCGACGCCCCGCACCAGGAAACGGGCCACGTCGATGTCGTAGTCCTCCAGGAATACGATATGCCGCCGGACGGTCTCCTCGGAGGCGAAGTGGACGATGTGACGAATGATCTCCTTGCCGCCCTTGTCTTTCGGGTGCGCCTTGCCGGCGAAGATGATCTGCACGGGCCTCTCCGGATTCGTCAGGAGCCGGGCCAGACGCTCGGCGTCCTTGAGGATCAGGTCGCCGCGCTTGTACGCGGCGAATCGCCGGGCGAAGCCGATGGTCAGAGCGTCCGGGTCGAGGACCTCCTCGGCGTGTCTGAGGTCGCCCCGGCACGTTCCCCGACGCTGCATCTGCGCCACCAGCCGCTTCCGCGCGAACACGATCAACTGGTCCTTGCAGCGCTGGTGGGCGCTCCACAGCTCCTCGTCGGGAACCTGATCGATCTGCTCCCACACGGAGGCATCCGAGACGCTCTCGGACCAGGCGGGCCCCAGATACCGCTGATACAAGTCCGCGATCTCATTCGACAGCCAGCTCTTGAGATGCACGCCGTTCGTGATCGAGGTGATCGGGACCTCGTTGGCGGGAACGCTGGGCCAGAGCGAACCCCACACCTCGCGAGAGATCTGCCCATGCAGTTGGCTGACGCCGTTGACGTAACCGCTGAGCTTGATGGCCAGGACCGGCATCTTGAACGGCTCGTTCTCGTCGTCCGGGAGCATCCGCCCCAGCGAGAGGAAATACCCGCGATCGATGCCGAGCTGGGGGTAATAGAAGCCAAAGTACTTGTCCATAAGCTCGACGCCGAACTCATCGAGTCCGGCTCGCACCAGGGTATGCGTGGTGAAAACGTTGCCCGACCGGGTCGCCTCGACGGCCTCCTCGAAGCTCATCTCCGCCGTGGATTTCAACTGACGAATCCGCTCCAGAGCCATGAAGGCGGCGTGGCCTTCGTTCATATGGCAAACGGTCGACTCGATTCCCATGGCCGTCAGGGCCCGGAGACCGCCGATGCCCAGCAGGATTTCCTGGCGAATCCGCAGCTCGCGGTCGCCGCCGTAGAGGCTGCTGGTGATCATGCGGTCGGCCGATGAGTTGGCCGGGATGTTGGTGTCCAGAAGATACAGCTTGATCCGCCCGACCGAGACGGACCAGATCTGGGCCTGCACGCACCGGCCCGGATACTCCACGCCGATCGTCAGCGGCAGACCGTCGCCATTGTGCACCAGTTCGACGGGCATGTTGTACGGATCGTTCTCGACGTAAGCCTCCTGCTGCCAGCCATCGATGTTGAGATACTGGCGGAAGTAGCCCTTCTGATACATCAAACCGATGCCCACGAGAGGGATGCCCAGATCGGATGCGCTCTTGAGATGGTCGCCGGCCAGGATGCCCAGGCCGCCGGCATAGATGGGCAAACATTCGTGCAGCCCAAACTCCGCACTGAAATACGCCACCACCGAATTGCGATTATCGGAACAGGCTTTCTCAAACCACGTTGACTCATCCAGATACCTGTGAAGGGCCTCCATCGCTCGTTTCAGCTCATTGCGGAAGCTCTCGCTTTCCGAAAGGGCTTCCAGTCTTGCCTGGGAGACGCTGCCCAGCAGCTTGACCGGATTATGGCCGCATGCCGCCCACAGGTTGGGATCAATCCGCTTGAACAGTTCAACAAACTGAGGATTCCAGGACCAGAACAGATTCCTGGCGACAACGTCGAGATCCTTCAACACGTCCGGCAGGGCCGGCAGGACGGTGAAACTACGCACACTCGGCATTTGAACTCCTCACAAAGCAGGATCCAGGATACGACTATTCCATTTTCCAGCGGGACAGAGCCCGCACCCTGTCATCGGCAATTCCCGCGCCCTGCTTAACTGCGGAGACAACGAGGATGTGCGCGTGCCTGAAGGAGATTTCTCGGACCCGTCGGGCCGCGTCTCAAACGGCGCCTCGCCCAACGAAAAAAGGCCTGTGAAAACAGGCCTTTTTGTCTGTTGCCTGCTGGACCTCCACATGTGCCGTAAGAGAGGCCTTTGAAGAGAACCCATTACTGCCAAGTGGGCAATCGTTGCTCACGTCCGAAAGTCCTATCGCGTAGGCTTTTCCGGTCCGCCAAGACCTGATTTCCCTGAGTACGGGTATCGGTTCTTTCAACTGCGAACTCTCTTTACGAACACCGCAGGGGCCAGCCTGCACAGTATGGTATATCAAATACGCGGCTTCCAGTCAAGGAAATATGACGACAACTCCAACGCATCCTATCACCCTGACGTGGGCCTGACGCACGGTTCGAGCGGGCGGGAGGCCGAATCACAAAGTTCTCAACTCGGCCCCCACTGAGGCCGCAAGATTCTTGACAATCGCGTCCTGATAGCCGTCCACCGTCTCGTGGGTGAGCGTGCCGTCCTCGTCGCGAAAACGCAGAGAGAGCGTCACGCTCTTCTTGCCGTCGGGGATCCCCTTGCCACGATAAATATCGACGAACTGAACGTCCTCCAATTCGGCCGGCGCGCTGCCGTCCACGGCCCGGGCAATGTCGGTCCAAAGGGTCTCTTCCGAAACCACCACCGAGAGGTCGCGCTCGATCGCGGGAAAACGCGGAATCGGCTGGATCTTGACCGGCCCGCCCTGCAAGGCCATCAACGCCTCGAAATCCAGTTCGGCGCCGCACGGACGCACCTCTTTGAAGCCGAGTTTCTCGCGAATCGTCTCGGAGAAGATTCCGGCCTCGCCGATCGGGCGTTCGTTCACCATGATGCGCGCCCCCACCCCGGCCCAGGTCAGCTCGGCCGGCACGAACTCGAGCGTTGCGCTTCGGTCCAGACTTCGGATCAGTCCCTCGATCGCACCGCGCAACTGCCTCATATCGCCATCGCTCACCAGGGCCAACCGGGTGTCTTCCCGCGGCAGAACCGCGTCGGCGGCGCTCGGGGCGAACGTGTCGGCGATCTCGTAGATGCAGCAAGGCAGATTCCTGGCGTTCACGTTCGTCTTCAGAACGCCCAGCAGCGAGCCCAACAACGTTTGTCGCAACAGATTCGCGCTCTTGCGGGAAACGTCCCGCACTCCCAGATGCCGCGTCGACTCGCCGGCAGCGAAAAGATCGGCCACCGCCTGGTCCACAAACCCCACCGTGACCGTCTCATAGAAGCCGCAGGCGTTGAGGAAAGTCCCTACGCAGCGCTGCACCGCGTGGCGCGAATCGGCCGGCACGGCCTCGATCTGGATCTTTCTGCAGGTCGGTATTTTGCCGTAGCCGTGCACGCGGGCGACTTCTTCGATCAGGTCCACCTCCCGCACGATGTCACTCCGCCAGGTCGGCGCGACGCAAATCACGCTTTCGTCTTCCACGCGCGGCTCAAAACACAGGGCCGAGAAGATCTTCAGCACCTCGTCCTGCGGCACATCGATGCCGAGCAGCTTGCTGAGGCGCGAAAGCCGCATGCGCACCTCACGGGGCTCGGGCTTGCGCGGGTAGGCGTCCACGACCCCCTTGGCCACGCGGCCGCCGGCGACCTGAACGATGAGCTGAGCCGTACGCCGGGATGCCCAGTCGATCTTCTCGACGTCCACGATTCGCTCGAAGCGGAAGGACGCCTCGGAAGGCAGCGCCAGCCAGCGTGACGTCGTCCGAATGCTGACGGGGTCGAAATACGCATCCTCCAGGAGAATGGTCGTGGTCGCGTCCCCGACCTCGGTCTCGAGGCCGCCCATGACACCGGCAATCGCCACGGGGCGCTTCGCGTCGGCGATAACGAGCATATCCGGCGTCAAATCGCACTGCGTCCCGTCGATACTGACGATCCGCTCACCCGGCGCGGCCTTCCTCACCACGATTTTGCGGTCCTCGATGGTAGCATAGTCGAAGGCGTGCGGCGGCTGCCCCGTCTCTAACATCGCGTAGTTGGTCGCATCGACAACGTTGTTCACGCTGCGCATGCCGACGGCTTCGAGCCGTTTGACCATCCACTGCGGCGAGGGGCCGACCTTGACGCCCTCGATGACGCGCGCCGTATACCGGGCACACAGGTCCGGCTCCTGGATCTCCACCTGCGCCAGCTCGCAGGCCGGCTTGTCCATCTCGTCCAGATCGATCTGGGGCAGGCGCAGCTCCTTGCCTGTAGCTGCCGCCAATTCGCGGGCCACACCGATGTGGCTGAGGCAATCCCCCCGGTTGCTCGTGACCTCGACGTCGATGACAACATCGTCATCCAGGTGCTCGATCCCCTCGCAGGGAAAACCCAGATCGCTGAGAATCTCCGCCAGCGGCTCGGCTTCAAGCTCCGTCTCGACGTACTCCGCCAACCAATTGAGAGAAATCTTCATGTCATAAGCCCTTATCCAAACTCACAATGGGGCCATAGACTACAGCGGCCCGCAGCCTGTGTCAACCTTCACGCCCGCCGGCCGGGGCCCTTGCCAATTCCGGGGGTTTCCTATATGCTGACACCAGACGGAGGTTTCTGGAAACGGGCCACGAATGAAGGGTCGGCTTTTCGAAGGAGAACTCTCATGAGGAAACAAGGAATCGGCGTGTTGCTGCTCGGGTGTTTCGTCGCGTGTCTGCTGACCATGGGGGCCTCCAATTCGGAGCCCGCAACGGCGAGGTTCTCGCGAACCACGATCGATCTGGGCATGGTGGTGGCGGACATCGAGGCATCCGCCCGGTTCTATCAGGAGGTCATCGGCTTCACGGAGGCGGGCGGCTTCAGCGTCTCGGCCGAAATGGCCGGAGATACGGGGTTGACGGATTACAAGGCCATCAACGTCCGCGTGTTCGCCCTGGGCAAGGAACCCACCGCCACGAGACTCAAGATCATGGCCTTCCCGGACACTCCGGGCAAGAAGGTGGACAACGAATTCATCAGCTCGAGCCTGGGCTACAGCTACCTTACGATCCGGGTCTCCGACATGACCGCGGCCCTGGCCCGGCTCAAGGCACACGCCGTGGCGCCGGTCAAGAAACCCTACCAACTCGGCAACGCCAACAACTACCTGACCCTGGTCAAGGATCCTGACGGGAACATCATCGAGCTGATCGGCCCGATGAAGTAGCCGCCCGCACAAGACAGGTGTCCGGGAACAATGATGGGGCGGAGGAAAGCGAATGAATGATTTCGAGCAGTTCGAGCAGCTCATCGAAAGCGGGGTGTACTGCATCTCCATCGTCACGCACGAAGAACGCTACGCGCTGGAGATCGTTCGCAAGACAGCGACCAGGCTGAAACGGGATATGTGGATCTGGTCTGTCGCCGACGGCGTGCGCGACGGGCTCCTCGACGGCAGTCCCTGCATCGCGAACACCGACGCCCCCGCCGCCGGCCTGGCCAATATGTCCCAGGCCAAGCCGGGCTCGCTCTGCGTCACGCTCGATCTCGCCGAGCATCTCCGCGGCGGCAAGGCCCTGCGCATTCTCCGCGACCTGGTCGACAGCTTCCACAAAACGGGCATCACCATCGTCATGATCGACAGCACGGACAAGCTGCCCGACGTGGTCAAGGCCTACGCGCGGCCGTTCGAGCTGTCCTTTCCAGACGAAAAAGAGCTACAGCAGATCATCCGCGCCACGCTCCAGAGGCTGCACCGCAAGAAAGCCATCGAGATCGGCATTACCCCCAAGGGTTTCGACACCATCGTCCGCAACCTGCGCGGGCTGACGCGCCGCCAGGCCGCCCGGATCATCAGCGATGCGGTCGCGGCCGATCAGAAGTTCCGAGACGAAGACATCAACATCATCATCGCCAACAAGCGAAGGATGATCCAGCAGGGAGGCCTTCTCGAATACATCCAGACCCCCTTAGATCTGAGCGAGATCGGCGGCATGAAACGCCTGAAGAAATGGCTCAACCAGCGCAAGGACGCGTTCAGCGCCGAGGCGCGGGAATTCGGCCTGACCCCTCCCAAGGGCGTGCTGATGCTGGGGGTGCAGGGCGCGGGCAAGAGTCTCTGCGCCAAGGCCATCGCCACGGCCTGGCATCAGCCGCTGCTGCGGCTCGATCCCGGGACCCTGTACGCCAGCTTCATCGGCGAATCGGAGGCCAACCTGCGCAAGGCCCTCTGCCAGACCGAAGCGATGTCGCCGGTCATCCTCTGGATCGACGAGATCGAGAAGGCGTTCGCCTCGGCCGCCAGCCGCAGCGCCGACGGAGGTCTCTCCCAGCGCATGTTCGGCACCCTCCTGACCTGGCAGCAGGAGCACCAGTCACCCGTCTTCGTCGTGGCCACCGCCAACGACATCGAAGCGCTACCGCCGGAGCTGCTCCGTAAGGGCCGATTCGACGAGATATTCTTCGTGGACCTGCCCACGCCCGCCGTGCGCAAAGAGATATTCGCCATCCACCTGGAGAAGCGCAATCGCGACCCGGCGACGTTTGACCTGGACCGCCTCGCGGAGGCCTCCGAGGGATACAGCGGTTCGGAGATCGAGCAGGCGGTCATCAGCGCCCTGCACGAAGCGTACGCCGAGAAATGCGATCTGGCTACGGACCGGCTGGTCGCGGCCCTGGAAGCGTCGCCTCCGCTTTCGGCGACCATGGCCGAGAAGGTCCGCGCGCTACGCGAGTGGGGCCGGGGACGCTGCATCCCCGCGGATTAAAAAGGCACTTGAGCACAAAGGTACGGCGTATGGACGATTGCGACAGACTACTGAAACTGATCAGGGCCGGCTATGGGTGTATCTCCATCGTCACGCACGAGGAGCAACACGCCCTGGAAATCGTCCGCCTGGCGGCCCTGAATATGAGCCGGCCCCTCTGGCTGTGGTCCGTCGCCGGGGGCGTCCGAGACGGCCTGCTGACCGACAGCCCCTCGATCGCCGAAACGGAGCTGCCGGCGGCCGGCCTGCGGTCCCTGATGGACACCGACCCGGGCTCCATCTGCGTGACGCTGGATCTGGCCGAGCATCTCAAGGGCCTGGCCCTGCGGATGCTACGCGATATGATCGCCGATACCGAAAAAACCAGCGGCACGCTGGTCATGATCGACAGCACCGACAAGCTGCCGGACGCGGTCCGCGCCCACACCCGCTCGCTGGAATTGATGCTGCCGAACAAGGCGGAACTCAAGCAGATCGTCCGTAAGACTCTGCAGCGGTTTCACCGGGAGAATCCTATCGAGATCGGCGTCACGAAAAAGGGGTTGGATACGATCGTACGCAATCTTCAGGGTTTGACCCGCCGGCAGGCGGAGCGAATTATCCTCGACACGGTCACCGACGACCGGCGGTTCGACGATGCGGACATCGACATCGTTATCGCCAGCAAACGGCAGATGATCCAGCGCGGCGGCCTCCTGGAATACATCCGCACACCACGCGACCTGAGCGAAATCGGCGGGATGCGCCGGCTCAAAAAATGGCTGCGCACGCGCAGCAACGCCTTCGGCTCGGAAGCCGAGGCGTTCGGCCTGACGCCCCCGCGAGGAGTGCTGATGCTGGGCGTCCAGGGCGCGGGCAAGAGCCTGTGTGCCAAGGCCATCGCCACCGCATGGCATCAACCGCTGCTGCGTCTCGATCCCGGAGCCCTTTACAACAGCTTCATCGGCGAGTCGGAAGCCAACCTGCGGCGTGTGCTCAGGCAGGCCGAGGCCATGTCGCCCGTGGTCCTCTGGGTCGACGAGATCGAGAAGGGCTTCGCCTCGGCAGCCAGCCAGAGCACCGACGGAGGTCTCTCCAAGCGGCTCTTCGGCACCCTGCTGACCTGGATGCAGGAGCACGAGGCCGCGGTGTTCCTGGTCGCCACCGCCAACGACATCGAGGCCCTGCCGCCGGAGCTGCTGCGCAAGGGCCGATTCGACGAAATCTTCTTCGTGGATTTGCCCAACCAAACCGTTCGCAAGCGCATCTTCGCGATCCATCTCAAGAAGCGCGGGCGCGACCCAAATGAATTCGACTTGGACCGTCTGGCCGAGGCTTCGGCGGGCTTTAGCGGCTCAGAGATCGAGGAGGCCGTGATATCCGCCCTCCACGAGGCGTTTGCCGCCGGATCCAAGCTGCACACGGAGCGGATCGTCGCAACACTGGAGGCCTCGCCGCCGCTGTCGGCGACCATGGCCGAGAAGGTGCAGGCCCTGCGTCAATGGGCCCGGGGCCGCTCCGTCCCGGCCGATTGATGACCAGGCGGACAATTCGGCCTTCCATGGCTCGCGAGTTCTCGTATAATGGCTCCAACATGGAACATGGCTCATTCGAAGGAATCGCCGTTATGCACAAGGATCGCATATTGCTTGTCGTCGCCGCCGTTTTCGCCGCACTCCTGGCCGGGTGCGTGGAACGTCAACTGACGATCGTCACCGAGCCGCCGGGCGCGATGGTTACGCTCAACGATGAGCAGATCGGCGTCTCTCCCGTGACGGTCTCGTTCAACTGGTACGGTGACTACTGGGTGCGCCTCAGCAAGGACGGGTACCAGACCCTGGACACGCACCGGGAGCTCAAAGGCCCGTGGTACGACCATTTCCCCTTCGATTTCGTCGTGCAAATCGCCGACCCAACCCGCGTGGTCGATTCCTACGAATGGACCTTCCAACTCGAACCCAAGCAATACCCCACCCGCACAGAACTCGTAGAGCAAGCCCAGGCCCTGCGAACCCAAGCCGAATAACACCACACCAGCGTGCCCGACGTCAAATGAGGTTGTGGCGGTACCAGTCTATGGCTTTTTCGAGGCCCTGGCGGAAGGGGACGACGGGTTCGAAGCCGATGAGGTTTCGGGCGGCGGTGATGTCGGCGTGGGAGTGCTTGACGTCGCCGGCGCGCGGGGGCTCGTAGACGGGCTTGACGTCCTTGCCGAGCAGTTCGTTGATCAGCTCGATGATGGCGTTGACCGTGATCGCTTCCCCGCAAGCGATATTGACCACTTCGCCCTGCGTCTTCTCGGCGCGGGCGGCCCGCAGGTTCGCTTCGACGACGTTGTCGATGTAGGTGAAGTCGCGGCTCTGCTCTCCGTCGCCGTAGACGGTCGGCGGCTCGTCCTTGAGGATGGCGGTGACGAAGGCGGGAATGGCCGCGGCGTACTGGCTGGTCGGGTCCTGGTACGGCCCGAAGACGTTGAAGTAACGCAGCGAGATCGTCTCCAGTCCGAACACCTTGGAAAAGACCGCGCCATAGTACTCGCCGACGAGCTTGCCCACCGCGTACGGCGAAAGCGGACAGGTCGGCATCGTCTCGACCTTGGGCAGCGTGGGCGTGTCACCATACGCCGAAGAGCTGGCCGCGTACACGAGACGTTTCACGCCGGCGTCACGAGCCGCCATGAGTACCGTGAACGTCGCGTCAACGCAATGCCGGTGGGTGGCAGCGGGATCGTCCACGCTCAGCGGCACCGAGGGCAGCGCTCCCTGATGCAGGACGACGTCTACGTCCTTCATGGCCGCGCGTGCGACGTCGGCATCGCCCATGTCGGCCTCGATGAAATCGATCCTGTCGATGACGTCCGCCAGGTTGCGCCGCTTGCCCGTGAGCAGGTTGTCCAGCACGCGAACGGAGCAGCCTTCAGCCACCAGGCGTCTGCAAATATTGGAGCCGATGAAACCGGCCCCACCGGTCACCAGAAACTTTTCCATCAAGCCAACTCTCTTTCCATTATCAGTTTCAGAAACAGGAGTCACATTGTACAACTCTCTCGGTCCTGGGGGAACTCTTTTGCCGATGGTCACCGCAGGTGCGACAGCCGGTTTCAGATGGAACTGGCGGCCAGTTGCGGCTTGAGATACCGGCGATACGCCTTGAACTGCTGGCGGAAATAGCCGCCCTTCATCGCTTCGGCTCCGAACAGCACGCAGCCGATGACATGGGCCCCTACGTCCTGCAGCTCGGCCAGCGTCCGCTGGGCCGCCCCTCTCCTGGTGGCAGCCGCATTGACGATCAGCAGCGTCCCATGGACCAGCCTGGCCAGCACTTTCACATCGCTGACCAGCAGAACCGGAGGACTGTCGATGATGACCCGATCGTAATCGCGCGCGGCGCTTTCGATCACTTCTTTCATTCGAGAGCCAGCCAGCAGTTCCGCCGGCGTGGCCGTGGGCGGGCCGGCATAGATCAGGTCCAAACCCTCGATTGCGCCGGGCCGAATGACCTGCGGATAGTCGCACTGCCCCGTCAAAACGCTGGTCAGACCGAGCCGGTGTCCCGCCGCAGCATCCTCGCCGCCCCGGGGAAAAGCCAGATGCAGGCTCGGCTGCCGCAGATTCGCATCGATCAGCAGGACCCTCTCGTATTTGGCCACGAAAGCGGCCGCCAGATTGCACGCCATCGACGTCCTGCCGTCCCCGGCATCCCCGCTGGCGACCAGAAGCGTCTTCATCGTCTCGTCGCCGGCCAGATCGAGATTCGTACGGCATCGGCGGTACGCCTCGCCCAGCAGCGAATACGGCGCTTCGGCCACAACGTGGCAGAGATCGATGCGCGCCACGGCCCGGTCCTCATCCGCATCCGGGATGATGCCCAGAAGCGGTAGAGCCAGGGATCGTCTCACGTCGCTGGCCGTGCGAACGAGATCGTTCAGCATTTCGATCAGAAATCCCAGAGACAGACCGAGCAGAAAGCCGAGCATGGTGCCACCCGGAATCCAGACCAGAAAGTGACGAGAGATGACCATATTCAGCGGCTCCGGCGCCGGCCCGAGCAGCTTGACCTTGGGGGTGTCGGGGGCGTCGAGCATGATTCTGAGCTTCTCGACTTGCGTCTTGATCTCGTTGAGCGTCTCGGTGCGTTCCTCGCGCACTTTCAACCGCTGCTCGTACTGGGCGCGGGCCTCATCCAGCTTCTTTTGCTCGTTCAAGGCCTCGTCCCGCAGTTTCTGCAGCTCTGTGAGCCGATCTTCCAGGACACGAAGAGTGTCCCGCGCATTGTAGAGGTTGGCCCGGCGGGTCTGTTCGGCGATTTCGGTTTTGCGCTGCTGCCGCCTCTGATCGATCTCGTCGATCAATTCCCGAATCTGCCGGATCTCCCGATGATTCTCGCCAAACTTCGTGAGGCGCCCCGAAAGCTGCGCCTCGAACAGAGCCGACTGCTGCGCCAATGACACCATCACCGGATCGCTCTCGATCGCATGTTCGATCTGCTCGGTGATGGGCCCCTCCGCCAGCGCCTTCAAGTTCTCGATGTCGGCCTTCAACTGCTTGATAGCCAGACTCAGCTCGTTCTCTTGCAACTCCAGATCGTTCAGGCGCAACGTGATGGTGTGCTGGAAATACCGGCCCGCCGGCCGTTCGAGGTCCGTGATGCCCGTCTCCTCCCGCACCCGCTGCAGCAGCCGCTCGCTGTCGGCGATCTCCTTCTCGACGGCACTTTGCCGGGCCGTCAGATCGATCAGTTTCTGGCGAACCTCTTCCCGCTTGGTCTCGCCGTGCTCGCTGACGAACAGGCGGGCCATTTCATTGACGATGAGAGCCGCCTCGCGCGGATTGCCGCAGGCCATGGAGACGATGATGTGCTCGGCCTCCCGGTGGGGAAAGGCGCCCAGATTCTTGTCCAGCGATTCTACCAGCTTCGGAATATCCCCCTCCATGTCCCGAAACCATTTGGTGGCGCGCACCTTGTCACTGCGAAGCAGCTCTTGCAAACTGCTTTGCCGCTTCATGAGATTGGCCAGAGACACGCGGTGGCCGTACTGGAGATCCTGCTGGACCTGGGCCGTCACGATGTCCATGGGATCCGTTTCCACCGGCGGCAAAACCTTGATGATCGTCTCGGCCCGGTAAAGCGGGGCATAGCGCCGGATCAGGAACCACCCTCCCGCGCCGGCAGCCGACCCCAGGACGGTCATGAAGAAAATGAGCCAGATATGCCGACGCAGCATACCGAGCACTTCCTTCGGCGTCAGGGCGGAAGCGGAAGCGTTCCCTGCTCCGGAAGGTCTCGGCGTCCTGCCTGGAACCGTCGGCCGTTGCTTGCCCATGTCACTCTCCGATCAGCACCCGCGACCGAATGGCAGGCTTCGCGGATGCACAGCAAAAATCACCCTCACGGCTTCAGTCGCTCGATCGCCGCGTCCAACCGCTCCCGGGCGGCAGCGGGCATCGTCTCGTCCGCCACTTCCCGGGCGCGCCGATACGCGGCCAGCGCGCGTGTCTTTTCTCCGAGTGCCTCACTGATCATACCCAAATGCTCGTACACCTCTGCCGGAGCGGTTCCTGCCATTTCGTACTGCTGGATGGCCGCCGCAAGCGACTGCGCCGCCTCCGAGTTTCTGCCGTTCTTGTACAGGACATAGGCATACGTATCCAGATAAACGGCATTATCCGGACCCTGCTCGACGGCCATGCCGGCGTATTTCAACGCCTCGGCAAGCTTGCGGTCGCTCTGGGCCAGCAGATACGCTAGGTTGTTCAAAACACTGCTATTCTTCGGCATTCTGTCCAGCAGACTTTCGTAAACGGCAATGGCCTCGTCCAGATATGTATTATCGGCGGTCTGCTCGTGGGCCACGGTGAGCACTTGCGCCTTTTGGAGCAGATACTCGATCCGCGCGGGCGCTCGCGCATCGCACAGCTCGATGCACTTGTCGATGTAGGCAACGGCATCGTCGTAGCGGCCTTCGATCTGGGCCAGATTGAACATGGTGCGGTTGGCGGCCAGCGAATCCGGATCGACGCCGAGCCTCTCACGACAGTAGCGGGAGACCTCTTCAGCGCCCATCAAGGAATAGACGCGCCGCAGAACCTCCACGGCCAGTTGCTCGTTTTCCCACGCCTTGTCCACGGCGTTCTGGCAGTACTCCGCGGCGGCACTCGCATCCCCGAGCTTCTTCTTCGCCTCGGCCATGTGATAGAAGGCCACCGCCGCATACGCGGTATCCGTGTACTTCGCCCCCTCATCCAGGACCTTGTTCAGCTTTTCCGGGTGCCAGAGTCCTCCTCCCGCGCCCGGTTCGCCCGCCCCCAGAACCAGGGCGCGCAGGTATCCATCGAGCGCGGCGGTATACGCCGTGCCGGGTATGGCTGCGGCGGTCTTTCGGTCCGGGCTCCGCTGCTGTTCCAAACGAAGGGCTTTTTCGTACAGCTCTTCGGCCCGGCCGTACTGTCCCTGGTCAATGGCGAACCGCCCGGCGCGGCCCAGCCATTCGATGCTGTCGGGGAATCGCCCAAGCACCTCGGCATAGAGCTGCTCCAGGGCCTCGTCCCGACCAAGCCGCCGATAGATGGTCTCCAACAGAAACCGAGCCTGGTCCGGCGTCCCCGGTCGATCCAGCACGCTGCGCAATTCGGTGATCGCTTCCTCGTCCCGGCCGGCCCATACATACACCTCGGCCAACGCCACGCTCGTGGCCGGCTCGTCCTCCAGCAGGCGGCTCCTGCGAAAATCCTGAATCGCCTGGTCATAGTCACCCATCAGAACGTACACTTCGCCGCGCAAACGCCACGCTTTGGCGCTCTGTTCGTTCCGCGCCAGGTTCTGATTCGTCAGTTCCAGGGCCCGCTGCAACTGCCCCTGCCGCTTGGCCAGAAGCGCTTCCATCAGAAGGATGCGCGGCTCGCCGGGATGCTGCTCCTTGAAGCTCTGCAACTTGCCCTGCGCCTCCTGGACCAGCCCCACGTCCAGGTACGCACGAATCTGCGCCAGGCGGTTGAGCTGATTGTCCTCCAGGGACATCAGCTCCTCCGAGTATTTCTTCACGTTTTCTTTGTCGCCCGTTTCCTGCGCGACCAGAACGAGCCCTTTGAGGGCGTCCACTCTACTGGCCTCTTGCTCGTACATCCGCCGTAGAAGTTCCTGTGCTTCGCCGTATCGCCCCGCGCGGTAATAATGACGCCACAGGAGCTGATCGTCCTGGGACTCGGCCAGCAATTGCCGGGCCTTTTCCTCCTGTCCGCGCGCGCGATAATACGCCGCGTAATTCTCCAGCATGAACTGGTTGTCGGGCTCCATCTCTTTGGCCTGGGCGAATGCCGATTCGGCGATCGCGAACAAAGCCCGCCTGCGCTCTTCATCCGCCTCCTTCAAAGCGATCCGCGTTGCCAGACCGCCGAGCCTGACGGCGTTGTCGAGACTCGGCGCGCCGGCCTGTATCGCCTGCCGCAAGGCCAGTGCTTTGAGCGGCTCGTGCTCCGTGACGTAGTCCGCGTACGCGATCAGCAGACCGGTGTCCCGGGGGTTGAGACGTATCGCCTGCTGCAATGCGCGCCTGGTTTCGGCTCGCTGCTCGGAGGAGACGCTCTGACCCAGCTCATTGTCGCGCGCGTACAGGGCGTGTGCCAGGACCCGGGCCACCAGAGGATCCATCGGATTCAGGCTCGCCGCCCTGGTGAGATCCTCCACCGAGGCGTGCGTGTTGCCCAGTGCCGCCTGGACGCTTCCCCTGAACATGTAGCCATACGAGAAGATCGGTCGCCGCTTGAGACACTCATTCAAATGGGTGAGGGCCTCCTGGTTCCGGTCCCGGGCAAACGCCAGGCGGCCGGCAAAGAAACAGCCACCGCACTCGTCAAGGTTGTCTTTCCGGGCCAGCTCCGCGATCTCCTCGGCCAGCGGCCAGTCTTCCCGTTGACGGGCAATGTCAAAGGCATGACCGGCCGCCACCTGACGCGGACTCAGCAGATCGGCCTTCAGACCGCCGGCCTCGGTTGTGACGTCCGCGGCGGTGGCATCCAGGACCTGCCGCCATTGCGAGACCGCCTCGTCCCACCGCTCGTTCTGCTGATAGAACGCCCCGAGCTCCATCGCCCGCCGAACGGGATCCTCAATGCTGCGTATGGCTTGTTCGCGCAACTGGCGACGACGGGCCACTCTTGTGCGTGACGGATCAGGCTCAGATAGAAGCCCGCGGTAAAAGAGACCCGTCACGCTCTTCGGCGACTGTTGCAGCAAGGCGTCCACGACGCCGGCGGCAACGGCGGCGTCACCCTGTGCAATGAGCGTTTCGCAGAGCCCGGCCAGATGATTGTCCGGCACCGCACCGGCGTCGACCTCCAGCAGACGCTTCATAAGGTCCGCTTCCTGCCTGCGATAGTGACGCAGCTCTTCGATCATCGCCCGTGCGGGCCCCTGCGGATCATCCGCCTCTGCACCGGGCGACTCCAGCGGCAGTGCGGCATCGCCGGCCGACCCTTCCTGCCGGATCGCCATTTGAAGCTGCGCCGCCTTGGCGCTCATCAGAGCCAAACGGAGCCGCAGCGCATTCGGATCGTCCGCCCTGAGACCCGCGACGGCCTCCTCGGCCTCGGTCACGTGCCCTCCCGCGATCAAGGTCTCAATGCGCAGCGCCCGGCTCCTGGCGTTGGGCCCGAACCGAGCCTCGAAATTCTGAACGGCGCTGGCGGCCCCCTCATATGACTGCACCTCCAACAAAACATCCGCGTAATCCAACAGCGCCTCCGGTTTGGTATCGACGATGCGCGCATCAAGGGCCGACCCCAGGAACTCGATGACCGCCCCGGTTTCCGTGGAACCTTCGAATACCTTCGCGAGCGTATAGGAGAGGAAAGCGTCGCCCGCGCCCGCTGAACCGGCCGCCTTGAGCTGCTCGTACGCCGCGTAGAGACGACCGACCGCCCCGGCGGTGTCCCCGCGAGCCAAGTCCAGCATGCCTTGCCACATCACCACCTGGGGATTCTCACCGCTGCCGCGAATCTGCTCGATCTCACGGACCGCGCGTTCGGCTTTGGCCAGCATTTCCGCCCCTGCCGATGCCGAACCCTCCAACGTCGTGACTCGCTCCACACAGAAGCGCGCCAGAAGGGAGCACAGCGTGAGCCGGTTCACCTGCTTGGCCGCCTGGCGAGGTCCGGGCGTATTCTGCGCGTCCGGCAGATCGAGAGCGTTCTCGACCAGAGCGATGGCCTTCGACAAGGCGGCGTCATCGCCGTAGACCGAGAACCTGCGATACAACAGCCCCGCCGCCGACCGGGCTTGAATGACGCTGGTCTTATCGAGGGCGACGGCCCGCTGCGACTCCGCAATCGCCCGGCTCAGCAAATCCTCGCCCTTGTCCGCATGGGAGTACATCGAATAGACAGAGTAGAACATCGCCAGTGTGCCGTGGGCCTCGGCGCTGTCGGGGAATCGCTCGATCAGGGCCTTGTACTCAGGCTCCAGCGCCTGCATGGCCGCCCGCACCGTCTCGACGCCGCCTCGTCCCGCCTGCTCCATCTTGTGCGCCAGGTAGCGGATATGGGCAGAAGGGTCGTCTGCGGCCACGGCTTTTGCCTCCGCCAGGGCACTCTCGCCGGCAGCGACAGCTTCTTCGTACGCTGCCATGTCGCCCCGCAACTTCGCGTCTTCGGCTCTTTGGAAACACACCTCTGCTATGAACCGGCCTACATCGGCGCAGTTGGGATCGAGCTCTTTGGCCTTCTCGAGACTGCTCTGTGCCTCGCTAAGCAGTTCCTCCGGCGCGGTAGCCGCACCCAGGCGCGCCAGCTCGAAAGATGCGCGTCCTTTCGCGAAGAACAGGTAGGGCCCCAGCGCCTTGATGCCGCCGTCCCATCCAGGCTCTTCCGCCTCCCCGAAAGACGGCTCCCACTGCGCCTTGGGCTCGCGCAACCGCTTGCGGTCTGACGCCAGTTGGACAAGCTCGCTCGCCTGGGTGTGAACCTCCTGCCAATACGCGCTGACGCCTTCCCCGGTACCGCTCAGACTGTCGGCGAACATGTAGCAGTACTTGAGCCGACCAAGCCGGGCCCGCAGATTCTCAGGGTCCGACGTAATGACCTGCTCCCAGAGCCCCAGGACCTTGGGCCACTGCTGCATCTCTCGATGCACATCCGCCAGCTTGAAGAGCAGATCGATCTTTTCCTCGGGAGAGCGCGAGTAGCTGTAGGCCCTTCCGTAGTTCCGCCGTGCCGCATCGTAATCCTTCGCGGCCCAGGCCGCATCGCCGTCCGCGATGAACTGGGCCGGGTCCCGGCTCAACCGCAGAATGACGACCACCGCCCCCATCGTGGCGAGCAGCAGGACCGTCGATCCGATCAACGCGACTTTCTTGTTGAGACGTTTTCTGGCCATCAATGCACCCCTTTCTCACGTCCACCGGAATCAGGGTCCCGTGCCGCATGGACTCGTGTCAACAACACCCCACGGTCCCATGAATGCCTTGCGCCGCAGCTACCGGAAAAAGCCCTCCGACGTCGGCTCACTTCGACGCCCCCACTTGACCGCTCCATTGCGGCCAATGCTCCTGCTCCAGCACGGGCAGGATCACCGCCAGGAGCTTCTCGCACGCTGCTACCGCCTCGGCCCGGGTGGGCGCTACATACCCCTGATTGAATACCAGTTCGATCTTACTGAAATACGAATGTTTCCCGAAAATGTTTCTGTTCAGAGCGATGCGGGCCTCGTCCCGGCTGCCCGCGTAGGTGCCGTTGACGCGAAAGAGATAGAGCACGGGAAATCGATTTGCCGCTTCCCAGACACTCCCGCCGGCGGCTCCGAAAAGCAGGAGGCGGCCGCCGATGGTGCGTGTCCGCCCGGGGCGGCCCACGGCGAAAGTCACCGCGTCCGTGGCCAGCCGCTGGTACCCGCCGCCCGTGTAACACTCCTCCGGAACGTGCGGCACCCGGTCCGGCAGCTCATAGTACGTGACAAACAGCAGCACGTTGCGAACCGGGCTGTTGGCCGGTGCGCACGGGTCCGTCACCACCCACATAATGTAGTCCGTTGTCCCCAGGGCCTCGAGGATCTCCTCATTGCCGATTTGGCGCCGGGCCGTCACCTCGTACGGCGCCAGGCGGGCCTCGTCCAGCTCAGAGAGCGCCTTTTGCAGAGGCAAGGGCTCCTTCTTGAGATAGAGGCCGAGCTGCCTCTTCGCCACCGACATACCCACGCCGGCCAGCGCCAGGACCGCCACGCAAATCACAAATGCCGGCTGCGTGTAAACCGCGTTGTCTTTCTTTGTCTCCGTCATTTCACGGTCCGCCGGCGCACGATCACGTTTTCACCCGGCGCCTCGCCCTGCTCTTCAACGAACAGGCTCGACATGAACCACGCCAGGAAGCCGTACAGGCTGAACGCCAGCGGCAGCATCGCCAGGCCGAGCGCGTCATGGTAAATGCCCTGCGTATATTTTGGATGCACAAGCACGTAAATGAAACCGGTCGCACTGACGCGGACGATGTTGCAGAAGACCGCGATCGGCACCGTGCTGATCAGCAGGACCAGGCGCTGCCGGATGGGCCGCTCGTGCAGATAGGCCATCGCCACTCCCAGGGCCAGAAACGCCATCAGCAGCCGCATGCCGCTGCACGCCTCGGCCACGTTCAAAGCCGGCTCCAACGGTTGCCCGTTGTATACGACGTCGATCACCACGCCGTTGGCCGTGGCCTCCACGCCGCCGACCAGATTCAGCAGAACCGTTGCCACGGTGGCCGCGATATGACGCAGCGGCATCGTCAAGCCCACGTAATAGCGCCGGGGCAGAGGGATCGCAAACACCAGATAGGCAATCGGCAGCCAGGTCCGCCGCAGCAAAGCCCATCCGCCCAGGAACAACACCACCGCCCCCAGCGCCGCCACGACGCTGAGCGCCCGCAGGTACGCGTACCCGGACGGACTGACGAGGTTGAACGTATAGAATCCCATCGCGCCCAGCAGGAGGACAAGCCCCAGGTAGTTCGGCCGGCTCTGCCCGGGCAGGAGCCGCTCGGGTCGGCGCCCGTGCACGAGGTCCGTCAAGGGATCGGCCGCGAACCGCAGAGCCAGAATGTCTGCGCGTCGCTGATTCACGAAATAGAGACTGAACAGAGGAATGAGAAAACCGTGCGACCAACTGGGATCCGTTACCCACAGACGAACGATGCGCTCAAGCTCCGGACGAAACAGAAAACACAGCAGCCCGCCCACGATCGCGATCTTGAGCCAACGGTGCAGTCCGAGCTCGCTCCAGCTTCGCAGTTCTGGATTCACGATGCCTTGGCCTGAAACAGAGCAAGGGTTCTTTCCCACTATGATCGGAAGATTCCATCAAAAGAACGATGTACCGTAGTAATCGTCAGTGTACGCGAAATTGCGGTCGTAAACGAAGCCGAAACCGTAGGTCGCCCGGAACGCGTTGCGCAAGACGGCCCGCCACCGCGAGGTGGGATGCGTTCCGACGTTGATCAAGTCGTTCGGCTTGATAAAGAAATCGGGCGCTTCGCCCCGGGCGATCTTGTCCAGATCGACCATGACGATTTCTTCCTTCTTCTTTCCGATGCGGCGGACCACTTCGCAATACTTGGGCCATGCCAGCGGCCCCAGCCCGCCGGCGGCGGCAATCGCCATCTTCAGCGTCATGGGCCGGCCCGTAATGTTGAAGTAACCGCTGCGATTCACGTTGCCCATTATACAGAACTCACCGATGACATCCACGGGCACGTGAATGGTATCCCCGGGCTTGATGACGATGTTGTACCGCGGGTCTCCGGCGAGCAGCTTGTCGGCGGGAATCCGCAGCAGCCGCGTTTGAATGGCCTCTTCCCACTCCAGCTCAGCCGGCAGCTTCTCCTCCTCCAGCGGCAGCGTCGGACCGCGCGGCTCGACGTCGACCGGCGGCCGCTCCGGCGCCGCTTCGCCCTTGACGACCGGGCCCCATTGCCCGTCCCGAAGGACCCATTCGATTTCCTCACCCGTGTCGGGCCTGGCCGCTTCCCGCGGGGCGGCCGGAGCCGCCTCGGCGGGATCGGCCTCCACCGGAATCGCCACCCATTTGCCGTTCCGGAAGACCCATTCCACCCGTGGACTTTCTCGCGTCGTGTCCTGCGGTCGCGGTGCGTCCGCCGGCCGGTTGTCGTCTGCCAGCACAATCGGCGACTGCACGACGTCCTGCCATCCCGGCCCCTGCTGCCGCCGGCCCTTCCCGGAGTTCAACAGGCGGAAACCGCGCGGCAGAACCGTTGCCGAGATATCCTCGTTGCTCGTCTTCGCCGGCGCGGCGGCGACGAGCTTCTCACTGGCCGGCCAGTCGTTGCGGGCCTGCGGCGCAATCAGGTCGAGCATCTCCCGTTCCAGCTCGAACGGTTCGGCCCGCTGCGTAGGCTCGGGGATCTCCCGTGCCGGCGCGCGGTTGCCGAAGCTTCCGGCCTCCGGCCCGCCCGAACCGGACAGCGGCGCGCTGCGGGATGTCTGCGGCTCGATCAGCTCCAGCTCCTCCATCGGCGGCATGGGAGTCTCCAGGTCCGGCGGCGTCGCTGCCGACGGCTCTTCACGCCGCGAGACATAGATGTAACTGACGTTGAACTGCATCGGCCCCCGGGCCGTAGCCAGCGCGTCGGTCAGCCGAAAATCGTAACGCGGAATCACGTACCGGTTCGGTTGCGCCACGCCGTCGCCTAAAATGGAAAACGTCCGCTGTTGCGAACTCAGCAGTGTCACGGTCACCGAGGGTTCCTTCAGGATGCCCGGAGACAGAATTTGCCGGATCTCTTCCTCAAGCTGGGTCTCCGTCAGTCCCCCCGCCCGTATGACGCCGACCTCCGGAATCGATATCTTCCCGCTCTCGGAGACCACGTAGTCGTTCACCATGGTGGCCCCCTCCTGGAGCAGCTCGAAGATGGAGATGCGCACGATGTCCCCGGCCCCCAGTGCGTAGTCTCCTTCGGTCGCGACGATGTCCTCGGGCCGGGGCTCCTCGGCGTTTTCCCACGCCACCGGCGTTTCCTCCGCCACGCCCAGGGAATCCAGGATGAGGTTCACCGCAGGCGTCGGGCGAAAACGTCCGATCTGCGCCGGGTCGAGCAGCCGGTTGTCACACCCGGCAAAGCCGAGCGCAAACCCCGCCACGACACACCACAAGCCCGCTCTGCGAAAACCATTCATATACGCGATACTCATCACCTGTCCGCGATCCCGTATCTTCTCAGGAGATTGTGAACCGATAGCACGTTATTGAGCTCTATGATGAATTTATCGGTTGCCTCTATCGCCCGCTTAAGCTTTTTGCGGCCCTCAAAACCGAATATCGCAGCAAAATCGAGGCATCGCGGGCCGTGCGCCGCCAGGGCCCGTTTGCCGCGAAATGTCACGCGACCTATAATCACGTCCCTGTCAGGCCAGTGAACGAGCGCAGTGAAGTTTTGCCCGTTGCGCCGCCGACGTCTTCCTCCCACCCATAATCGCGATTCCAGTACTGAAACGGTGCTCTTCGATCAGGCGGCACCCCTCTGCAATTGCCAATCGCAAATCCATCGCGCTGGCCCTTTTCAAAGTCCCGCCTGCGCGGGATAATGTCCATCTGTTGATTACACTTGGGCTCATGCGTTGTGACCACGCGTGATCGGCCGGCTGCATGCTCGAAAGGAGGAACAGTGAGAATAGAACGACGAGAGTTCCTGAGAACGGGCGCGGCAACTGCGGCGGGACTGCTAAGCGGGTGGGAACCCATATCATGCGCCCGCGCGAACGCCGGCGGAGGTGCAGCTCGTCCCAACATCCTGTTCATCATGAGCGACGATCATGCCTCCCACGCAATCAGCGCTTATGGCAGCGAGGTCAACCAAACACCGCACATTGACCGACTGGCCCGCGAAGGAATGCGGTTCGAGAATTGCTTCTGCACCAACAGCATCTGCGCGCCGAGCCGCGCCGTCATCCTGACCGGCAAATACAGTCATCTCAACGGCGTGACGAACAACAGCCAGTCATTCGACGGCAGTCAGCAGACCTTGCCGAAACTGCTTCGCCGCGCCGGCTATCAGACCGCCATCGTCGGGAAGTGGCATCTCAAGAGCGCGCCAACGGGCTTTGACTACAGCAACGTCCTTCCCGGCCAGGGCGAATATCACAATCCCGTCATGATCGAGAACGGTGTCCGGACCGCGCATACCGGATATGTCACCGACCTGATCACGGACAGTGCCCTTCAGTGGCTCCGGAATCGCGAGAGCGGCAAGCCCTTCTTCATGATGCTCCATCACAAGGCCCCTCACGCCAACTGGGAACCCGACCAGAGACATGCCGAAATGTTCGCCGACACGGACATCCCTGAGCCCAGGACGTTCAACGACGACTACCGCACGCGCACCGCACAGATCGCCAGTCACCGTCTTCACGTCGGGCCCAAACAATGGGAGCTTCACTTCCGGCGTTTCGGTCAGATTCCGCCGGGGATGACCGAACAGGAGACCCGGGAATGGGTCTACCAGGTCTACATGAAACACTACCTGCGCTGCATCGCATCGGTGGACGACAACGTGGGGCGCGTTCTCGATTATCTGGACGAGGCGGAACTAAGCGACAACACCATCGTCGTGTACACCTCCGACCAGGGCTTCTTCCTCGGCGATCACGGCCTCTACGACAAGCGGTTCATGTACGAGCACGCCTTGCGTATGCCCTTGCTGGTGCAGTACCCGCGGGAAATCGCAGCGAACTCGACCTCGGACCGGATCGTGCTGAACCTGGATTTCGCTGCCACTCTGCTGGATTACGCCGATGTCACAATCCCGGGCGATATCCAGGGGCGCAGCTTCCGCGCCATCGGCCGGGGCCGTCCCCCCGCCGACTGGCGCGGCGCCATGTACTATCGCTTCTACGAGAAGGCCTTTGGCATCGGCCCGCACGAGGGCATCCGAACGCAGCGACACAAGCTGATCCACTTCCTGTACGGCGACAAGGGCTGGGAACTCTACGACCTCCAGAACGACCCCGACGAAACAAACAACCTCTACGGCCGCCCTGAAAGTAAACCCCTCGTCCGCCAACTCAAAAGAGAAATGGAGACCCTAAAAAAACGCTACGCCCTACCCTCCCCCTAACCACCGCCCCACCCCCATCGAGGCAAAATCCGAAACCCCAAGCTCGAAACCCGAAACAAACCCAAATGACCAAAACCACAAACGCCCCCCCGCCCGGCCGCGTATCCCGCCCCCCCATGTCAATTTGTCATTGCGGCAAGCGCAGCGACGCGGCAATCCCCCACGCCAGGACCTCCAAAACCACGAAATGCGCAAACCACGCAAACAACAACGTCTCGCCACAGAGCACACCGAGCACACGAAGACAGTAGGATCGGCAACTCGTTGCCCATGCGGATGACTTCGGTCAATCTCGAAAAGCGGCCTTACACCGTGCCCTTTCCTACCGCAACCAGCGAGAGTTAAATTCGCAGGAAGACGCCCATGGCATTGGCACCCGTCATGAAGGCGTTAGTGTAGTTCGCGAAGCGAACTTGCTTCGTTTGGCGGTCCCACTCGAAGAAAAAGTCGCCAGGCTCTTGAAAGCCGAGATCATACCTGTCCTTGTACATGCGAGTAAGCGTCTGTCTGGCACTGATACTGTAGTGGGCAAGGTAATTGCGGATGACGTAGAATTCGTCCATTCTCTTTCCCGCTTCCGTGGGAATGGCGGCAAAGGGGTTTTGCCTGGGCGTCAGGAAACGTCTGGCCTTACCTTTCAGGTCACTCGTGTCCTTGAAATCGAAATAGCCCAGCCCGGAGAGCATTGCCCGCGAGACGTCCCGACTCAACTTCCCCGGTAAGACCAAGCCCTTCCGTGTGGCGTATTCCGATGGGTCACGGCGGAGACACTCGACGAAGACATTCTCCACGAGAACTTCCCAGGCTACATAGATCTTCAAGACAAAAGCCTCGTGGATATGCTTCTTCTCCGACGGTCGTATTCTCTTGTCTATCTCTCTGGCTTGCCCGGGAGCAATAACCACTTCCCGCGCCTCGTAGAGCTTCAACAACAGGTCTGTATAGTCGTTGAGCCGTGTGAAAAACCTATCGAATTCCCTCGTCAACAATGCCTTCCGCATACGCCCACCGGCTGATTGTGTAAGCGATCTCGACCGGCTGGAAAAGACGGCGTCCCCGTCCGCCTATTTTCGCGTTCCTTTCTTGCCGCCCATGGCCCGATTGACAGACGTGCGCCCGACTTTGACTTTGGCCACCGCTCGCCCGTAGACGTCTCGGGCGACGGTGTTGACCTCGACCTTTTTGCCCTGGATGAGTTGTCTCAACTTCTTCGTGGCCTTGGTGCCGCCTTTGCTACCCTTCTCAGGAGCGTCCACGTTCGCCAGGCGTACCGGATGCGTCCGCGACTTCGTCAGAAATGTGTCGCCGTCGATAACCCTTGTTACCGTTTCTTTTCTCTTGGCCATGATCCACTTGCTCCAGGAAAAACCTTCCTGGCACAGTTTAGCATCGCTCCGCAAAGATGTCAACGCCACCGCCGTATTTCTAATTGACTGCTGGCGTTCGCTTGAGGGTTGATGACTCGAAAAGCGATGGCTGAGGGGGGTTGGTCAGTGCGGTTTTCGGGTGAGGAGGGCGTGGGTTAGGAGGGCGAGGAGGGCGAGGGCGGCGAGGTGTTCTACTATGGGGGGGAGCATTTGGCGGGTGTGGGTGGCGACGGGGAGATTGACTTCGTATACGATGAAGTTCATGGCGAGGCCGGCCAGGAGGGAACAGGCGGCGACGGTCACGAGGTAGAGCAGTGCCGTGCGTCGGCCCAGGCTGTGCCAGAGGGTGACTAATCCGGCGGCGTTGGTGGCCGGCCCGGTCATGAGAAAGACCAGGGCCGCGCCCGGGCTGAGCCCTTTGAGGATCAGGGCGGCCGCAATGGGCACCGAGGCCGTGGCGCAGACGTAGATCGGAATCCCCAGGACCATCATGAGCAGCATGGCGCCGACGCCCCGGCCCAACCGCTCGGCGAAGAAGCCCTCGGGCACAAGCGCCGAGATGATCGCCGCCAGCACGAGCCCGACCAGCATCGACTTGCCGATATCGCGCGGCAGCGTGACAAAGGCATACTTCATGCCGTTGACGATCCTGCGTCTGGGCGTGGCCGCAACGCAGCACTCGTCCGTGCACGGCTCGGTCTCGCTTACAGCGCCCGTCTTCTGGCCGAAGGCGTTGACGAGCAGCCCCCCCGCCAGGCCGGTGACCAGCGCCGCCAGCGGCCGGAATATCGCAAACACCGGACCCAGCAAACTGAACGTCACGAGGATGCTGTCTACGCCCGTCTGCGGCGTGGACAGCAGGAACGAGACCGTCGATCCCTTACTCGCGCCGTGCTTGTGCAGTGACATGGACACCGGGATCACGCCGCAGGAGCACAGCGGCAGCGGAATCCCGAAAACCGTCGCTTTCAGCAAAGGCAAAAGGCCGCGCCCGCCCAGGTGCCGCTCGACCACCTTCTGCGAAACGAGGACCGACAGCAGCCCCGCGACGAAAAAGCCGAACAGCAGATAGGGTGACATCGCCGAAACCGTCGCCCAGAAATCGACCACGATTTGTTTCAGGACATCAAGCATGATCCACTATCGTCGCCTCCGACGGAGCCGGTATGGCTATGGTTTCGCTGTGCATGATCTCACCGCGAATCGAGATGGTGACGTCTTCGAAGCTCATTGCCTTGCCGCTGCGCAGAATCGCCTCGCGCGCGACCCGGGTCAGCCCCGAACAGCAAGGCACCTCCATGTGAAGGACCGTCAGACTCCGGATGTCGTTGGCGCGAAGGATGTCGGCGAATTTCTCGATGTAGAGCGACGCATCGTCGAGCTTGGGACATCCCACCGCCACGGCCCGGCCCTTGAGGAACCGTGCGTGGAAATCGGCCAGCGCCAACGGCACGCAGTCGGCCGTCAGCAGCACGTCCGCGTCGGCAAAACACCGGGCCGTGGGCGAAACCAGCTTCAACTGCACCGGCCAGTGGCTAAGCTGCGACGGTGTATCGGACGGCGGCTCGGCGGCAACGCCGCCGCGCGGCTCGAACTGCTGCGCCGCCAAACCCGGACAGACGAACGGCGGCGCATCGCCGGCCGGTTTCTCCATCTGCGGCGAAGTGGTGGGCGTGGTCCCCCCTGCGGGGCGCTCCTGCGCCAGATGCTGCTTCACCGCTTCTTCGTCGAACTCGGGCGCTTCGCGCTGCTCGATGGTGATGGCGTCCTCGGGGCAATGTCCCAGACAGGCCCCGAGGCCGTCGCAGTACGAGTCGCTGACCAGCCGGGCCTTGCCATCGATGATCTGGATGGCTCCCTCGGCGCAGGCGGTGACACACTGGCCGCAGCCGGTACATTTCTCTTCGTCGATCTTTACGATGTTTCGCACTGCCATATGCATGCTCCATTCACGGCTGCAGCGCTGACACGAACTTTCTTCCTTGTCATCCTGAGCGCAGCGAAGGATCCGGGCAACGACATGAAGCACCCTTATTCGAACGCCAGATCCTTCGGCTTCGCCTCAGGATGACACAAACGGCCTTAGACATCAGCGCGTCAAAGCATCAGCGACCGCAACCTTATGCGCCCAGCGTCGCGGCCAGATCTTCTTCGACCGTTCCAATCGGCTTGATGTCGAACTTTTCCACGAGGACGTTGAGCACGTCCGGCGTCACAAAGGCCGGCAGGCTCGGTCCCAGACGAATGTCTTTCACGCCGAGATGCAGCAAGGTCAGCAGGATCGCCACGGCCTTCTGCTCGAACCAGGACAGGATCAGCGAGAGCGGCAGATCGTTAACGCCACAGTCGAAGGCCTTGGCCAACGCCACGGCGATCTGGACCGCCGAGTACGCGTCGTTGCACTGCCCGCAATCGAGCAGGCGCGGGATGCCCTCGATGTCGCCGAACGGGAGCTTGTTGAAGCGGTACTTCCCGCAGGCCAGGGTCAGGATCACGCAATCGTCGGGCACCTGCTCGGCGAACTCGGTGTAATAGTTGCGTCCGGACTTGGCGCCGTCGCAGCCGCCGACCAGATAGAAGTGCCTGATCTTGCCCTGCTTGACCAGGTCGATGACCTTGCCGGCCGCGTTCATGACGGCGTTGCGGGCAAAGCCGATGGTAATGTACTTCTCAGGCCCGTCGGCGTCGAACCCCGGCGCCGCCAGCGCCGCCTCAATGACGGGCGTGAAGTCGCGGTCGGTAATGTGCGTCACGCCCGGCCAGCCGACCAGGTCCAGCGTGAAGATCCGGCCCTTGTAGCTCTCTTTCGGCTTCTGAATACAGTTCGTGGTCATGACGATCGCGCCGGGGAATTCGTCGAACTCCTTGCGCTGGTCCTGCCAGGCGCCGCCGTAGTTGCCGACGAGATGTTTGTACTTCTTCAGCCCCGGATAGGCGCAACAGGGCAGCATCTCGCCGTGCGTGTAGACGTTGATCCCCTTGCCCTGGGTCTGCTTGAGCAGTTCCTCCAAATCTTTGAGATCGTGTCCCGAGACCAGGATGCACTTGCCCTTGACCGGCGTGACGCGGACCTGCGTCGGCTCGGGGTGACCGTAAGTCTCCGTATTGGCCGCGTCGAGCAGCTCCATCGCCCGCAGGTTGATCTCGCCCGTCTTGAGGGCCCTGCCCAGCAGGTCGTTGGTGTCGGTCGGCCCCGTGGTCAGGTAGTCGAGCATCTCGTGAAAGGCCGCGTACAGGGCATCGTCTTCCTTGCCCAGAATCTGCGCGTGGTCCACATACGCGGCCGCCCCCTTGAGGCCGTACAGGATCAGTTCCTGCAAGCCGGCCGTGGTGTCGCCCAACTTCTCGACCCGATGCGCCACGCCGACCTCCTGCCCCTTGGCGATCAGCCCCGCAAGATCGTCCGTCCCTTCCCACCACGCGACGGGACAGCTCAGCGTCTCAGGCGTCTTGCCGGCTTGCCGGGCCGCGTTCTCGTAAAGCTGTTGCGCCTTGGCCTTGATCGTGGCCGCCTCCTGCAAAAAGGCGCCGAACCACCGCGGATCGAAGTTGACGTTCGTCAGCGTACTGAACAGGGCCCTGACGACAAACACATCGACGTCCCGGTCCCGCGCGCCCAATTCTCCGGCCCGATGGGCGTAGCGGGCGAGGTCCTTGGCCGCGTAGATCAGCAGGTCCTGCAGCGCCGCGGTCTCGGGGTCCTTGCCGCAAACCCCCACTGCCGTGCAGCCGCTGCCTTTGGCCGTTTGCTCGCACTGGTAACAAAACATACTCATGAGTGATGCCCCCTTTCTTCTTTCGGGAATCCAGGTTTTGGGGCCGGTCTACGCGGCTCAACGCGATCTCGTTTCCGGCGCCAGTTTCTAACGTGTTGTCGATTATCTCACGCGCGAATCATCGTTAGCAGCATCTTGAATCGCTGCTCGGCGGTAACCGAGTGCGGGACGTTGGCGGGCATGATGATGATCCGGCCGGCCGGCACCGTGACCGCTTCGCCGCCGATCGTCAGTTGGCCCGTACCGTCGATCACCTGCACGACGGCGTCGTACGGGGCCGTATGCTCGCTGAGCTTCTGGCCCGCGTCGAAGGCAAACAGCGTGATCGTCCCCACCGGTTTATCTAATATCGTCTTGCTCACAATCGAATCGCTCGCGTACTCGACCAGACCGCTCAAATCCTCGGGCCGCCCCACGCACGCCGCCAATACGCTCGGTTTTGCCTGTTCTTGCGTCATCTCTTCTGTCCTGCCAATTTCTTCACGCCACGTTCCACTTCCCCGCCCCGGTTTCGGGCGAGCTCGTCGAGAGTCACGCTGCTCAAGTACCTATCCATACGGTCCTGAAGCTCGCCGATCTTCGTGCGAATCGGGCAACTGCCCTGCCTCGGACAGGCCGCATCGCTCAGCAGGCACCGGTTCAGCCGCAACGGGCCCTGAATCGCCTCAATCACCTCCCGAATAGCGATCCGCTCCGGCGGCCGGCTCAGCCGAAAGCCGCCCTTCGGACCCATGCAGCTTTCCACCAGCTTCGCCGCGTGCAGACGCTGCATCAGCTTGCAGGCCAGTTGATACGACACATCCTCGACCTGCGCCGCCGCCCGCGTCGCGGTTGCCCCATCGCCATATTCCCGGGCCAGGCAAACCATCAGCCGCAACGCGTAATCCGTGTTTCGTCTCAGTATATCCATGATCTCTACTACCCACTGTCCTGCCCGGTGCACGAAAAACCAACCATGCCATCGTTATTCTATATAGGATCAATATAGTCCTACTTGTTCGCACATACCAGCAAAAAAACAGGAATTCCTGAAAATTCTCTGCGGCCGCGCCCTTCAGGCCGACGCCGAAGAGCTACGGCAGCAATGGCAGATTCTGGCCTTTGGAGAAGGCCTGGGCCGCTTTCCAGGCCTTTTCTCGCGTGGAGACATCCGGGTATTTCGGGCGCTCAGCCACCCCTCGTTTGGCGAGCAGCCGGGCCGCTTCCAGGCGGGCCTGCTGGGCCAGATTGGCCGCTTTCCCCAGAAGCCGCATGGACTCCTGCGGCGCGTGAAAGCCCATCCCGTTGGTCGAGGCGACGTAGTCCCAGTGGAACTGCGCGTGGCGAACGAGTTTTCGAACGGACGCAAGATCGTCGTCGGTTGCCCCGGCCTGAACCGCCGCCGCAACGTCAAAGTGCGCCAGCACCACCGCCTCTTCCGCCGCCATCATGGCATCGTAGACCTTGGTCTGGATGCTCTCGACGCGCTCGCGAATCTCCTGCTCGCTCCAGCGATGACAGACGGCGCAGCTCTCTGCGATGTTCAGCAGCGGGCTCTGCACGTGGTGATTCGTGAATTTCACCCCGCCTTCCGCGCGGTACGGCATGTGACAATCGGCACAGGAAACACCGCGATAGGCGTGGATGCCCGTCAGGTACAGCTCGTAATCGGGATGCTGCGACTTGACGATCGGTGTGCCCGAGATCGGGTGGATGTAGTCGGCGAATTCGATCTCGTCGTAGTACGCCAACATCTCTTCGGCGCTGCGGCCCTGCTGCCAGGGAAGCGCCAGGTAGTTCTTCAGGCCCGCTTCGGCGCTGGTCTTGAAATAGTACTCGATGTGGCACTGCGCGCACACGAGCGAGCGCATTTCCTGATGGGTCGCTTCGTTGATCTCGCGCCCCATGGCCGTGAACGCCTCCCTCAGGGCCGGCCGGGTGATGCGCAGCTTCATCGTCTTCGGGTCGTGACAGTCCTGGCAGCCGATCGGGTGCGTGATCTCGTCCTTGAGGTCGTGGAAGTTGGCCGCGTAGAACTCCTTGACCCCCATCGTGTTCATCACGCGCGGCACGTCGGTGCTCTTGCACGTCCAGCAGGTGGCCGCGTTGAACGGCGTCTTGATCCGGGCCGTCTTCGTCACGTCCTCCACCGCGTAATAGTGTCCCCGGGCTTGCCGGTACTCCTTGCTGAAACCGTAGCCGGCGAAGAGAATGACCTGGTATGGGTCCTCTTCCAGATAATCCCGGGGATATGCGCCGCCGAACCGGGTCTTCGTATCGTCGATGCGGGTCCGGCGATAGGATTCATATTCGCGCGGATAGTTCCGCCCCCAGACCGCGTTGTCGGGCTCCCAGTCGGCAAGGGGCGTAACGACCAGCCCCGGACGCTGGGCCTCCCAGCGGCGTTCCATAATCGAAACCGCCAGCAATCCCAGCAGCACCACCACAATCGCCGCCAGCGCCAGGATCGCCCCGCCGGCCCACAGCGGCAAGGCCCTCCGCTGCCCGTTCGTGGTCTTCCCAACATTGGAATCCGTCATCGCTGATCCCCTTTCTTCATCCAATCCAGACCCGCATCCGGCAATCCCGGCCGCAACGACGCCGGCGACGCCGACAGACTGCCGACCATGCCGTGGACGTTCTGATGGCAATCCCAGCAGCGCCGTTCAGACGTACTTGCCAACCGAATCATCGCCAGTTGTTCGCTGTGACAGCCAACGCAGTTGGCCTGGACGACCGGCACGGCGGCGGCCGACAGCTCCACCACCTGCGGCTCCTTTCGCAGCGTGAAGACGTAAGAGTGCTTCAGCCCGTCCCGGGCCTTGTAGGCATATTTCGCCACGATGTTGTCGTGGGGTACGTGGCAATCGGTGCAGACCGCCACCCGACCGTGACTGCCCCGCTGCCAGCTCGCGTAGGCGTCGGTCATCACGTGGCAGTTGATACAGGTCTCGGGGCTGTCGGAGAGATAACTGGTGGCATTAGCGAGCCGGGCGACGAATAGCCCCGCCCCCAAGGCCGCACCCGCCATGGCGTAAATGGCCACCTGGAACGGCCTCGGCAGGCCCGAAAGCCTTACGATCGAGATGGCTCCACGAACGAAGTCCATACCAGAACACCGCCTGTATCTACTCCGAAACGCCCCCCCGGTTCGCCATTTCCGCGTACGGCGGCTTCTCAACCCACCGATACAAACCGGGCAGACACGGATTCACACGGGATTGACGCGGATTCGGTTTTCTCATTGCAAGAAGCGAAGCAAGCCCGCCCTCGCGAAGGCAGGCGCGGCAATCTCCAGAGCCGCGACTGACCCTTTTGCACATTTTTTATATTTTTGCGATGTATTTTATTGACATACGGGATCGAGCCGGTATACTGCATGTTTTGTGAGGGAGTACGCTTTCCTCCCCCGGAGTCTACCCCTTATTAGAAGCAGGGGGAAAAGTACGTTTGCAGGCCGGATCGGCCTCAGGAGAAGAACTCATGGCATCAGGTACAGTAAAATGGTTCAACGCAGACAAGGGATTCGGATTCATCAGCCCGGCCGATGGCGGAGAAGATTTGTTCGTCCACCACTCGGAGATCAAGACCGAGGGCTACGCCTCACTCGATGAGGACCAGGCGGTCACCTTTGACGTCGGACAGGGCAAAAAGGGCCCGTGCGCGACCAACGTCGTCCCCGCCTAAGTCCAACAAGACAGAACCACGA
Source organism: uncultured Pirellulales bacterium (assembly GCA_964415045.1). GTDB lineage: Bacteria > Planctomycetota > Phycisphaerae > Sedimentisphaerales > Anaerobacaceae > CAYPZL01. Next base: position 34,672 of record CAYPZL010000013.1, read on the forward strand.
AAAGGCCCCGCCACATGTGCGGGGCCTTTTTTTCTGCATATCGGGCGACACCATACTCAATTCAAGACCCCAAGAGGTAAGGTGTCCCCGGAATTCGTCAGTCCCTATTTCGTCTCCAGGGTGACAATCTTTGGATGCGCCATGAGCTCGGGTCCGTTGTTGTTGCCGATCACGTTGTAGTGGCCATCGTCGCTCCAGAAGACAAATCCCGCCAGTTCGGGATAACTGGCTTCCAGCTTTCTAACCACATCCAGGCAATCCCTGGGGCGATCCGACCGTCCCCGGATCCCTAATTCCGACCACCAGATCACCTTGCCGGCCTTCTTTTTCCTTTCGACCGCCCAGCGGTACTCGGAGAAAACCAGCCCCCTGCCATACGCTGATTTGCCCAGGACATCCACATAAGCGTCGCCCGGATAGTATTTCTCCAGTGCCCCGTGATTGGCGGTGGTATGATAGGCCCAGATGACGTTGTCGAGGCCCTTGTCGTTGGTGAAGTAGTCGTGAACCAGGCGATAGAGCTTGATGATCTTCTCCGGCCCCTCCTTGGCGTGCCACTTGTTCCTGTCGTCGCTTTCCACGAAGGGGGTGTAGACGACGGGAATCCGGCGATCCTTCAACCACTGCAGATTGGCGGCCATCCTGTCCATCTGCTTGTAGAAGTTGCGTTTGGTCGGGCTCTCACCCGGGGCGAGGATCAGATCGATATCGATCGGATCGTTCCACGATCGGCCCGCCGGATTGGCATAAAACGTAAAGACGCCCACTATCAGGCCGCGATCCCACATCTTCTTGACGCCGTTGTTCCATGCCGAATCGGGAAAGGGATCGTCGTGAAAATCATAGGTGACGCAGCCATACCGGGGCATCTTCCCCGTGTGATCGTATACCTTCCTGAGCCAGTTGCTGGGATGGTCCATATCCGGATTCTCATTATGCACCCAGGTGGCCGTCTGCCCGAACAGATACGACCCGTTCCCCAGCCCTTTCAGGTACGCCAACACCTTCTCCGCCTCCGGCGTGCGACCTTCACACACAACGGGCATAAGAAAGAGCGAGAAAAGAAACACAAAGGCAATCCTCTTGCCCTCAGTGCGATCACGGTTCACTGAACGTAAAGCTGATTTCATAAGGCGGCGCTCCAAATGACGGGTGCGAAAACATTAGAACACAAATAGCAGGGCTACTCCTATTCCACCTATTTCACGCATTCTAAGATACTACAGCGCTTCTGCGTGCAACTTCAGACCAAGAGCTGAAACAACCTTCAGAATCGTATCGAATGCCGGGACCCTCTCACCCGAAAGGGCTTTGTAAAGGCTCTCGCGTGACAAACCGGCTTCGCGTGCTACCTGCGACATGCCTTTGGCGCGAGCGATATCTCCAAGAGCTTTGGCAATGAAAGCGGCATCGCCGTTCGCTTCCTCCAGGCAAGCTTCAAAGTAAGCAGCCATCTCCTCCGGAGTCCTCAGATGTTCGGCGACGTCGAATCGTGTAGTCTTAGCCTTCGCCATGATTGAACCTCTAAAGATCCTGTGCCAGATGCTGACATGCGATTATTGTAGCCCGCTGGCTACAGACAGTCAATAAGTTTTTCAAGGGGTTTGGCGGGGGGATACAACTTCAACCTTCTCACCTCGAAGAAATGACGACGAAACACCGGGGAAAAGTACCTGACACCTTCAATTCTCCCCCGGCGTTACTCCGGGCTTGATTTGCCTTCTCGCTCGGCTTCTAACAGTTCTTTATTGAACACGTACAATGTAATCTCCCGCTCCGTGACTTTTTCGCCTTGAAATACAATGGTAATCACATGCATCCCAATATCATCCCACTTCGGTCTCCATTTGATATAGTCCTGGCCCTCCCTTCTTCTTATTTTCATACCTGAAGGATAAGGCTTTTTTATGAAAAAGCGACAATCCTTTGGAGTGTCGATCTCGATCATATAGATGTCGTCATGTCGCTTTCTATGAGAAGGGTCCTTGATTCGCATCAGAACCTTTCCCTCTTTATCCACTGCGGTTTGCATGGCAAACAATTCGCATGCACTTTCCTTTGCTCTCATAAGACAGGGCAGAAGGATGCCCGTCAATATGAGGATAATGGACATCACCACCAGGAGTTCAAGAAGAGTAAAACCCCCCGGCCGCCCTGCCTCTCTTCGTTGTGACTTGTCATTCTGCATCTTCTTGACAGGGACACTCACCGTTTCCCGTGAACTGTTCCCCAGCCCCAACCAGGCCTTCCCTGCTTCCCCCAACCCTTTCGATCTTCGGCCCTCACAAAAACCAGGATACCACACCACGCCGCACAAAACAACCAGGCTCTCGAAAAGCCCCCGGCCGCGCCGCGCACGCCATCCACCCCGCCCCACCGCTCTACCTCACACAAAGCCGCAATATACTCCGCAGACACCAAACCCGATTCCCCCATCATGCCAAGCCCATCAAAAACAGTCACGAACGACGGCCCCTATCGTACCTCATCCGCAGTCCCAACTTCAACCTTCTCAACCCTGAGAAATGACGACGCACAACTTCAAAAAAGTACCTGACACCTTCAATTCTCCCCGGTCGGCTCTGCAGCCAGACGTTATTTGTCAGCGGGAGACGTCGATGGCGCCGTCGGCGGCGATGCTCACCTCCCCTTGCAGCGTCTTGTTCGAGTCGAAGGCGAATTCCTGCGATCCGCGGACCACGGCTCGGCCTCCTTCGACGATCAGGGTGACGGGCTTGTCGGGGTCGCGGTGGCGCATGACGTTGGCCAGGGCGAAGGCTTTTTCCAGGCCGTCGCCGGTGGCGTAGTTGGCGACCTCGTCGGGCTGGGCCAGGCGATTGGCGTTGTAGATCGACGCGTCGTCGAGGCCCCGGAGCCATGCATACGCCTGCTCGACCGACATCGACGACGACGCCAGGGAGACGGGATTTCGCTCGACGGCCGCCTTGACGAACGGCTGCCAGTCGCAGGTGTCCATGTCGCGGAAGGCATAAAAGGCCAGGTCGGCGGTCGCATTGCTCTCGCGCTGCGATTGCAGATACTCGACGATCTGCTCGCGGTCCCGATCGAGGGAAATCTCGAGGCCCCCACCGCCGGCGAAGGTCTTGTCCGTGCCGGGCAGGTTGGCCTGAACGTGCAGGAAATCGGCGAGCTGCTCGACGAGCTTTGCGGCCTGCGGCACCACCGGCTGGAGAAACGCGCGCAGCGCCTCGCGTCCGGCCGCTTCGCGCAGGTCGATGTCGTGGGCCTCCATGAACTCGTCGAGAAGATCGCAGCGGATGCGGCCCGGGAGCTCATAGCGCACGAAGTCCTCGTCGTGCACCTCGGCCAGCAGCTTGGCGTGCGTGGTGTCGCCGATCTTGTAGGGGCTGCCGTGCTCGTAATGAAACAGGACCTCGGCCGGCAGGAACTGGGCCTGGCCGTGACAATCCCGGCAGATCTGAAAGAACGCCTGATACTCGTGGCGACTGCGCAGGAAGCTGGCAAATTCGGTCATGGTCAGAGTAGCCGAGAGATAGCTCCCGAGCCGCCCGGCGAAGTGCGCGTACGCCTTCGGGTCAATGGTCGCTTCGTTGTACAGGCAATGCACGTACCCGCTGCAGTGCGCCACGATGGTCACCCGCTCGTTGCGCAGGGCGCGCTGGGCCTTGTTGGAGATCTCCGTGCCGTTGAACCACATCGTCTTGGTCACCAGCCGGCGGTTGTTGGTCAGAATCCCGCCCTGTAGGTCGAGGAAATTCTGCGAGTGCAGCGGGGTGAGGATCATGTAGATGTCTTCGAGCGGGACGCCGCAGACGATGAAGGCCGCGGCCGCATACAGGGCCGCCAGCGACACGCATTCGCCCGCCGCCTTGCCGTAGCCCGGCTTGAGCCGGAAGGCGTCCATCGCCTCGACCGTTTCGGTCTTCCAATACGGGATGATGTGGCTGTCGTACTTGTCGAGGCCGAAGTGCTTGCGAATGTCCACGTCGAAATAGTACTGGTCGCCGTGGTAGCCGAACAGGGCGTTGCTGCGCGCAATCTCCTCCGGCGAAATGACGCTTTCGAACCGTTTCAGCTCGACATCCTGATCGGTGAGCCCCCAGGTCTCCAGGTCGAGGTTGAAGTCGAATTCATCCATAATGAATTGGCGCAGGCGCATCAGCTTGCGGTAGCTCGTCTTGCCCTCGAGCTTGCGGAAGCAATCCAGCTCGCGCCATTTCCAGATGAGCGGGCTCATGATGTTGGCCAGGACCAGGCTGTACATCAACTCGGGGAAAACGAAGATCTCCATATCGGAGAGCGTGATAGCCGAAGAATACTTTTCCAGATCCTTTGGATTCATTTTGTCCAGCGCTCCTTCTGCACGCAGACTCCGAAAAGCTCGCAGGCTTCGCATTCGGGTCGGTAGCGGCCGTTGCAGTTTTCGACGATTCCGATTCAGGAAAGCGCGAAGTCGTACTTCACCGGATCGGCGGGTTCTATCTTAGCAAAAGCGGCGGTGATTTTCACGGCTGCGGTCAAAGAAATCGTCCGGCCCTCGTGCAAGCCCAGGATTTGGCAGAGCCGGGCCATGTGAACGTCCACCGGCACGATCAGCTTGGCCCTGTCGATTCCCTTCGAGAGGCCGAGGTCAACCTCGTCGTCGCGGACCATCCACCGCAGAAACAGGTGCAGGCGTTTGCCGGCGCTGCCCCGGCGGGGATTGGCCAGGAGATACATCAATCCCCTGCTGAGGCCTCCGCCCTGCGCGGCGGCGTACTCGGCGCTGAGCGCGTCGCAGAAGCGCGGCAATCTCGATGTCCCGCGCGTGACGGAGATCTTTCTCAATTCGATTGCGTTCTGGGTCGAGACCCGGTCGTAGCACATATGCTGAACTTACGCGTTCTCTGTCGCAGGCCGCTCCTGCCCCAGAACCGCGCCCGCCCGTGCAGGCCGTTGAAGACGTGCGCGCGTAGTGCGAAATCTTGGCCGCCTGCCCGATCCCGGAAACCATCACCAGCTCCGTCGGATCGGTCAGCACGAAGACGGGGACCTGGTATTTGTCGGCCAGGTTGAAGGCCTGCTGCGTCAGGTGCAACGCTTCGTCCAACGTCCCCGGAGCGAAGATGATGCGCGGGAACTCCCCGTGCCCGGCGTAGAGAACCAGCTCCAGATCGCCCTGCTCAGTCCGCGCGGGCAGGCCCGTCGCCGGCCCCGGCTTGGGGACGCTGGTACCGAACGGTTGGCAATCAGGGCAGGATGGCAGTGAAGCGCAACGAACAAGCCGGCCAGAGCCGCCGGGCAAAGCCATCGTATCATGCGTCTGCCGCACAACATACTCTCAATCCGCGACCGCCGACGTCGGACGCGGTGTCCCAAACATGCAAAAGAATAGAAATCGGCCGGCACTCAGGCCGATTGTTCCAGCGACTGAATCAGAATCCTGACGTGCTTCATCTCTTCCTGGATGATATCGGCGATCACGTCCTTGTCCGCCTCGCGCGGGACGAAATCCTTCAAGCCGGTATAGTACACGATCGAGTCCTTTTCCTTCTCGATCGCCATCCGCAGAATCTCGTCCCGGGTCTCGCGGCCGCTTAGCTCGTCGGCGGGCTCGGCGCGAATCCCGAAGACCGCCAGCCCCGCCATCGCCTGCGCGTCCACGCCGTTGAGTCGATCGGGCGTGAAGCGCCCCAGCTCCCAGCTCTGCTCGGCGAGTTCCTCCCTCATCTGCCGAAAGACCTCGATATGACGAGCCTCCCACTGAGCCAGTTTGACGAAGAGCCGGCAGGCCTCCGGATCGCCACAAACGACCGCCGCTTTACGGTAAAACTTCGCTCCGTTGCGCTCGATTTTCTCGGCGATCTGGAGAGTCTCATGCCCGTTCAGTTCTACATCCATTTCAGTCCTCTGCAAGGCAGCCAGACTTTAGCACCAGAAAGAACGTTCTTATTCCTCTGCCCGGCGAGGCCGCAGCAAAGGGCCATCCGTTACCCAAACCACCTGTATATACCGGGCCCGCCAGGCTTTGTTCGACAATCTTGCGTGCGCGGCGCGGGAGGCCGAACCCGAAGGGCCGCCCCGAGGCACACCCGCGGACCGTGGGCCGATACGAGCGGGACTTGTCCCCCGCCATCGGGGACGGCCAAAGGCATTTTTTTCGAGAAATTTTGGACTGGATCGCTGGCGAGACGTTCGCCTGTTTGCTACGATAGCGCCGGGATATGGACGAGATTAAGCGAAAACTGGACCGTATCGACGAGCGGCTCGCCGGGCCAGGCGCAGCGTCCCGGCTGATCCGCACCGCCCCGCTCTTGTTTTGCGTCCTGGGGCTGATGGCGGGCATCCTGTTGCAGGCCGGCCTGACGCGGACACACATCGGCAGCGGCGTCTGGACGGCCCTTCTCGGCGTCGCCGCCGGCGGCACCTGGGGGTACTTCCTGCACCAGCGCCGGCATCCCCGGCCCGGCGTGCTCGCCTGCGGCGCGGCCTTCTGTTTCCTGTGCTTGGGCGCGATTCGCCTGGTTGCGTTCACCACATCGGCGGCCGACGACGTCCGTCAACTCCTCGGACCCCGGCGCCGGCTGGCGACCGTTCGAGGACACATTGTAACCAACCCACGTGTGGAACAGCGAGAGTGGGCCTTTGCCCGGTTCAGCCACGCGGACCCGTCCACCTCGTTCTACCTGATGCTGAGCGAGGTCAAAACGGGCCACGGCTGGCGGCGAACCCGGGGCACGATCCGGGTGCACGTGGGCGAGCCGGCCCCGGGTCTGCGGGTCGGTGACTCCATCGAGGCGGCTTGCTGGCTTCACCGCTTTGAGGAGCCTGCCAATCCGGGGCAGTTCAACGTCGCCGGGTACCTCGGGCGCCGCAACGTCGGGGTGGGCGCTTCGGTAGCCTCGAAAGACGCGGTCACCCTCCGCAGAGAAAGCCCGCCGAACGTCCTGACGCGTCTGCGGAGAATCCTGGGCCGGGCCGCCGCACGGGCCCTGCTGGACCACGCCCCCTCGGATACGCCGAGCGAGGGTCTGCTCGAGGCCCTTCTCTTGGGCTACCGGGGCAACATCGACCGCCGAACGTACGAAGCGTTCCGAAAGACCGGCCTGCTCCACCTGATAAGCCTTTCGGGAATGCACCTGGGAATCCTGGCCGGCCTTCTCTGGTGGCTCGGCAAGACGCTGGGCCTGCTCAAGCCCGCCCGCGCCCTGGTCTGCATGGCGGCGACTGCTGTTTTTCTCCTGGTCGTCCCGCCCCGCCCGCCGACGATCCGGGCCGCGATCATCGTGCTGGTCTGTTGCCTCTCGATCCTCCTGCGCCGCCGGGCCAACCCGCTCAACTCGCTGTCCCTGGCCGCGATTGTCCTGCTGCTGCTTCGACCGACGAACCTGTTCGAGGTGGGCTGGCAATTGTCGTTTGCGGCCGTGGCCGGCATATTGTCACTGAGCGGGCGAATCGAGCGTTTCCTTCACGACAAAATCTCAGGCCGGCTCGCTACATTCGACCGGCTGCCCCGCCGCGTGACGCGCCCGTTGCAAGGGGTGGGAAAGGCCGCGACCCGCCTGTTCGCAGCGGGATTCGCAGCCTGGCTGGGCGGCGCCGGCATCCTTCTCTACCATTTCCACACGATTACCCCGCTGGCCAGCGTCTGGACGGTCCTGGTCTTTCCCTTCGTCGCGGCAGTTCTGATCCTGGGCTTTGCGAAACTCGCCCTGTTCTTCCTGCTGCCCACCCTGAGCACGGTGCTGGGAAACCTCGTCTGCGTCCTGGCCGATGCCCTCATCGCGGTCGCCCGCCTGCTCGCGGAGCTGGATGGCTCGCAGGTATTGATCGGCCATGTCACGTTGTGCCCGGTCGCCCTGTATTACACTCTCGTCATCATTGCGGCGTTTGTCCGTATCCGCCGTCCCGTCTGGAAGACCGCCGTTTGCGCGGCGCTGGCGCTCGCCCTGCTTACATCCCTGGGCCGGGTCAGGTGGCGTCGCACCCACCGAGACCGCCTGTCCCTGACCTGCCTCGACGTCGGACATGGCCAGGCGATGCTGGCCCAACTGCCCGGCTCAACGAACATCCTTTTCGATGCGGGTTCCCTGTACACGGCGGACGTCGGAACGCGCATCGTGCTGCCCTTCCTCGACTACGCGGGCCTGGGACGTCTGCACGCCGTTGTCATCAGCCACCACGACATCGATCACATCAACGGCATCCCCGAAATCGCCGGCGGATGCGCGGTCGAGCACGTCTACGCCGCCGATCCGTTTTGGGCACAGACAGCGACCGAGGGCCCCGCCCGTTTCCTGGCGGATTGTCTACGCCAGGACACTCTCACCATCGAGCCCGTCCCGAAGACTCTTGCCATCGGCCCCACGAAGATCACAACGCTCTGGCCACCTCCCGGCGCGGCCCCGATTCCACAACTCGGCGACAACGACGGCTCCCTCGTCTCGCTGATCGAGTTTGCCGGCGTCAAGATTCTGTTGTGTTCCGACATCGAGCAATTCGCGCAACAGCGGATCATGAAGCTGTATCCCGATCTCGGCGCGGACGTCGTCGTTGTCCCACACCACGGATCGGTCAGAACGCTGCGTCCGGAGTTCCTGCGAGAGCTCCGGCCCCGGGTCCTGGTTTGCAGTTGCAGCAAGCCGGTGCAGGCCGGGCAGCCGGTCTTCTGCCCCGACACCAGCGCTTCGCTGCTGTGCACGGCGACGAACGGAGCGATTACGATTTGCGTAGACAAGGAAGGCGTGGTAGAAACAGCCACCCATAAGGTCCAAAAAGGAGAATTGAGCCGATGAGAAAACGCATAGCCGGTGTCGCGGTCACTGCCATCCTGGTCCTTCTCGCAATAGCCGCCGTCGCCGTCCAAACCGCTGCCGCCGGCGGCAAGCACCCTCGACCCGAAGTGGATTTCAATGATCTGAGCTTTTATCGCCCGCCCGCCACGACGGAGAGCTACCCGCTGACGCGGGCGCGGCGCGTGCGAAACGTCATCGTCTGCATCGGCGACGGCATGGGAGCCAACCACGTGGCCCTGGCCCGCCTCAAAGCCGTCGGCCCCAAGGGAAAGCTCCACTTGGAGAGAATGCCCGTGGGGGGGATGGTGCGCACGCATTCGGCCGACTCGCTGGTCACCGATTCGGCCGCGTCCGGGACGGCCCTGGCGACCGGCATCAAGACCGACAACGGCATGATCGGCATGGCCCCCGACGAGCAGCCCTATTTCACGATCCTCGAGCTGGCCCGGGACAAGGGTATGGCGACCGGACTGGTGGCGACCTCGGCCATTACCCATGCCACGCCGGCCTCGTTCGCCGCGCACGTCAAGTCCCGAAAGATGGAGACGACGATCGCCGAGCACCTCATCGCCAATCGCGTCAACGTGCTCTTTGGCGGTGGAAGGAAGTTCTTCCTGCCCAAGGAAGCCCCAGACAGCGCCCGCAAAGACGACCGGGATCTGATCGCCGAGGCGAAAGGGGCCGGCTACACGTATATCGAGACAACCGCAGAGCTCAGAGCCGTGCGTCACCGCCATCTTCTCGGGCTCTTCCAACCGGAGGCGCTGACGACCGCGCCGCCCGAACCCAGCCTGAAATTGCTCACTCGGAAGGCCATCGGCGCCTTGCGGCGTATCCGCGTCGGAGCCTCGGGGCGCAATAAGGGCTTCTTCCTGATGGTCGAGGGCAGTCAGATCGACTGGGCCTGTCACGACAACGACGCCGGGAATATGATTCGCCAGACGCTGCTCTTCGATCAGGCCGTCGCGGCTGCCATCGATTTCGCCTGGAAAGACGGACGAACGCTCGTCATCGTCACCGCCGACCACGAGACCGGCGGGCTGACCTTCACCGCCGGCGATAACAACGCCGCCGACCCGAAAGTGCACTGGTCCACGAAGGGACACAGCGGCGCCCCCGTGCCCATCTATGCCTTCGGTCCCGGCGCCGAGGCGTTCGCGGGCGTCTACGACAACACGGACATCCCCCGCAAGATCGCCCGACTACTGGACATCAGGCCCTTCCCCCGGCCGAAGAAATGAAAACCACGGATGTCAACCTGAGAGTCGACGCAACCTGTCACCTGACCGTCAAGGTCGGTGACAAAATCCGGCGGGGAGAACCCCTCTGCACAGGCTCCGACCCGCAAGAGGAACAAACGGCCCCCGTCTCGGGCATTGTCAGGGATATCCAGTTCGACCCCGGGAACCACGAATTCGTGATTCGGATCGGCCCGGCGGGTGAGCCCGGGTCGTAGTACCCGTAGGATGGACTTTCGCCCATGCTGCCTGACCCTGCGCATGAGCAAACCGCATGGGCTGCAGCCCATCCTACAGTAGGTACGTCGTTTTCGCGTGGGCGTCGTGCGTCGGTTAGCGCATGTTGACGACGATCTCGACGCGTCGGTTCTTGGCCTTGCCCTCGGCGGTCGTATTGGGCGCCACGGGTCGGGCGGGCCCGCATCCGGCGGCACGCACCTGTTCCTCCGGAATTCCATGCTGAATCAGATAGCGTGCCACGGACAACGCCCGCTGCGCCGACAGCTCCCAGTTGTCCTTCCAGGGCGACTTCTTGATGGGATCGGTATCCGTATGGCCGACCACGTCAATCTTCTTGCCCGCATAGCTCTGTTTGAGAACGGACAGAATATGGTCCAGCGGCGCGCTGGTGGCGCTCTTGAGTGAAGCCTTGCCCGAAGCGAAAAGGATGGTGTTCTGCAGTGTCACCGTGATCGTTCCGGCGGCGGGATCGAACGCCACGTCGTAGCCCTCGCCGAAGCCGGTTGCCTCCGCCGGGGTCTTGTTTAGTTCCTCAATCTGCCTCTGCAATTCGTTGATCGTCTGCTGATCTTGGGAGATCTTCTCGGCCATCTGCTGCTTCTCGGCCTGCAGATTCTCGAACCGGCCCTTGAGATTCTGATGCTCGACGTTGAGGTAGTCGTATTTCTTCTTGTAGTCGGTGCAGCCGGACAACAATGAAAGGCAGACAAGGCAAATAATGGGGACGACGATCTTTGCGTTGGCGACTCGCATTCGACACCTCCTTGCAATATGGCAAACCCTACGTAGACGCTTCACTGCAGAAACATCAAAGCGAAGCGGTTCAGAATCCAATCGTGGAAGATCATAACAGTCAAAACAGCTAAAGACAAGAAGGGACCATAGGGAATCTGGCGAATTTTCTTGAAAAACATTTGAAAAATCGCCCACCCCAAGCCGAAAAACGGGGCGACGAAGAAAGCGATCACGACCATCAAAGGTCCGATCACCGCGCCGGCCGCTCCCATCAGGTGCACGTCACCCAGCCCCATCGCTTCCTTCCCGAAACCCAGCGTCCCCAGAATCCGCGTGGCCCAGACGACGGCGCAGCCGACGAAATAGCTGAAGACGCTGCCCAACAAGCCGGCAAGAATCCGGTGAGCCACCAGGGCGCCCCACCATTGTCCAACCGGCCCCGGTCCCGTGAGAAACGCAAGCGCCAGAAGCGAGCCGAAGATAATCGGCAGCAGAAAGACGATCTCCTTGAGCGATTCGAGGCGATGATCGTATTCGGGCTCCGCCTGAACCTCTGCGGAGCCTTTGGCCGGTTCGGTCCCCTTGTCGAGCGGTTCCGCCTCGTCGTAGCTGCGTTTGAGCAGACCGGCCCGCATCAGCGCGTAACTGATCGCCAGGCCTAAAGATGCACCGAGAGCGAGCGCCGCGGTCCGCGGCGACGCCACCGGCAGCAGCGAGGCGGCCTCGATCCGCTCGGGGGCGATGAAGTACCCCCCCACCGCCGAGCCGATGAAGCCCGCCGCGGTGACCAGCCAGCAGATCGAAAGCGGAATGATCCACAGCTCCAGGTCGATCCCCGAAGCGGCGATGAACGCCCCCAGCAGCACCAAATGGATCAGGTACACGAACCAGCCCCCCTGCACCTGGATGCCGGGGCGAACGCCGGTGTGAAAATAGACAAGATAGAGACCCAGAAACGCCGACCCGGTCAACAGCTCCACCACGAAATAGCGTCCCGAGATCGGCGCCTTGCAGTTCCGACACTTCGCCCGCAGGACGAGCCACGAGACCAGCGGGATATTGTCGTAGAATCGAATCGCCTGGCCGCAGTGAGGGCACGCCGAGCCCGGATGGACCAGGGACTTCTCACGAGGCAGGCGGTAAATCACCACGTTGAGAAAGCTGCCGACGCAACAGCCGACCGCAAAGATGAATACACAGACAATCCACTCCTGTCCCGTCACGTTGCCTCCCGTGCAAGCCTGCTGCTCCGTATCATCGTTGCGCCGCTGTCATTTCGTGCCGCGTTGGCCCTTTCGATGGACGACGCCGGCCACCTGCACGGGCAGGCCGAACAGGCGAATGAACCCTTTGGCGTCCATCTGATCGTACTCGGCCCCCATCTTGAAGCTCGCCAGGTCGCTCTGGTACAGGCTGTAGGGGCTTTTCATGCCCGCCGGCGTGCACTGGCCTTTGAAGAGCTTCATCCGGACCTCGCCGGTAACGTTGCGTTGCGTGGCGTCCACGAACGCATCGAGCGCCTCGCGAAGCTGGCAGAACCAGAGCCCGTAGTAGACCAGCTCGGCATACTTGAGCGCCACCTGCTGCTTGTAGTGCATCGTCTCCCGGTCCAGCGTCAGACTCTCCAGGGCCTTGTGGGCCGCCATGAGAATGGCTCCGCCGGGCGTCTCGTAGACCCCGCGCGACTTCATGCCCACGAGACGGTTTTCGACGAGATCGACCTGCCCGACGGCGTGCTTGCCGCCCATGTCGTTGAGGGTCTCGAGCATGGTCACCGGGCTGGTCAGCTTGCCGTCCAGCTTCACCGGAACGCCTTCGTGGAAACCGATGGTGACGTAGTCGGGTTTGGCCGGCGCCTTCGAGACGGGCTTGGAAATGACGAACAGGTCGTCTTTCGGCTCGTTGGCCGGGTCTTCGAGGTCCGCCCCTTCGTGGCTGATGTGCCAGATGTTGCGATCGCGCGAATAGATCTTCTTCTTGCTCTGCTCGATGGGAATCTTGTGCTTCTTGGCGTAGTCCACCGCCGCCTCGCGCGACGTGAGCTTGAATTTCGGGTCCTTCCAGGGAGCGACGATCTTCAGGGTCGGATCGAGCGCCATGAAGGTCACCTCGAAGCGGACCTGGTCGTTGCCCTTACCGGTGGCTCCGTGGGCGACGGCGGTGGCCTTCTCGGCGTGCGCGACGTCGACCTGATACTTGGCGATCAAAGGCCTCGCCACGCTGGTGCCCAGCAGGTAGCCGTTCTCGTAGACGGCGCCGGACTTCAGCAAAGGCCAGAGATAGTCCTCGACGAACTCGCGGCGCAGGTCCTTGACCACGCACTTGGCCGCACCGCTGGCCAGAGCCTTCTTCTTGATCCCCGCCAGCTCATCGCCCTGACCCAGCTCGGCCGCAAACGCGATGACCTCGTAGCCGTAGGTCTCCTTCAACCAGGGCAGGATCACGCTCGTGTCCAGCCCGCCGCTGTACGCCAGCACCACTTTCTCTTTCTTTGCCATTACCGTTCCCTCGAACAGAACTTCCGTAAAAACCCGGATTATAAGAGTCCACCAGCGGAAGTTCAACGGAATATCGAGGGAGGCGGCAGACCGGGTGCGGTCGAACGATTCGTCGCGTCCGCGCCGGCCATCCGGTCACTTCGCGAACGTGATCTGCGGAACCTCTCTGCCCAGCCGCTTGCAGGTCTCCTCCAGCTTCCGGCGAAATTCCTCCGGCTTCAGGAATTCGACGTGGCCGTCCAGGAACACAGCGTTGACTCCATCGCTACAGAACTCCGGGTTCTCGTACACCAACATATTGCGATAATTCATCGCCCTGGTCTGTCCGCCAAGGTACATGTAGCTCGGGCCGGAAAACCCCTTCGGCTTGCGCGGAGATTCCCAGACGCTCTCGCCGCTCACGTAAGGTTCCAGCTTTTCCAGTTCGTCCGGAAACCGACCGTCGTTGTCCTCTGCCCACATGTGCAGGGCCAAACCGATCTGCTTCAAGTTCGACATGGACGTAACGCGGCGAGCCTGGTCGCGGGCCCGGGCCAGCGCGGGCATCAGAACCCCCGCGCCCACGGCTCCGCCCGCGACAGCGCCGACACTCATCTCCATACCGGGGCCGCGATAGTGCGAATGCAGTCCGTCGGGCCCGAAGTAGCTGTATTGCACGGAGGGCCCCATGTCGTCGGCGATGTGGTCGAGCGCCGGCAGCATCACGGGCAACTTGATTTTGGCCTGCATCGCACCCATCGTGAGCATGGGCCAGAATTGCTGAAGCTGCATCCGCATCTGCTTGAACTGGACGGCGGAATCGGTATACGTCAGGCCGATCAGGTTCTCGGGCAGTTGCTGCCGAATCTTCTTGAATCCCTCCGTGGCAGCGAGGGATTTGCCGTCGGAGCCTTTCGAGATGAGCTGCTTGACGCCGAGGTTGCACAGCGCGGTATTGGACCCGATGACGACGTGATCGTCGGCGACCGACCAGGTCGGCATGACCTGGGCAAAGGCCAGCGGCGCCACCGCCCAGACGTGCACGGTGCGCCCGTCGTCCTGCTTCTGCGAGCTGATCTGGAGCACCCCGTCGCTCGCGGCGCTGATGAACTTGCCCAGCGACGTCATCGTCTTCTCGAAGAGTTCGGCGTCGCTGAGCTTGGCGATGGCAACGAAGCCGCCCATGGGAGCCTCCGTCATCGTGCCGGCCGGAAGCGTGTAGTACAGAGCCGGCCCCGGCAGGCTCTTGAGCAACCCCTCGCGAATCCGGCATTGGATGGTGGATTCGAGCTCTTCGATTCCCTCCTGGATATCCGGATACATATCGTCCGGCGAGACCATCTTCACCACGTTCATGGCCAGGTCGTACGTCGCGGCGACATCCCAATTCATCGCGCCGGCTTGTACCGCGCGAGCGTCCACGGCCCGGAACCACGCCGGGTTCACCGGCTTGAACGTGCCGAACACGCCCGTCGCCGGCGTGGGCATCTCCACGAGCGAATGGACGACCACGTCCGGGCCCGAGAAGCCGACCCGTTCCGTGACGGTCTTGACGCCGCTCAGGCCCAGCTCCTTGACCACCGCCGCAATCATGCCCATCTCCTCGCCGGCCCCTTCTCCCTGGCCAAACAGGAACGCATTGACGAAGCGCAGCGCCTTCTGCACGTCGATATGGACCAGGAAGACATCGTTGCCGCCGGGGACGCGCTTGAGATTCGTCCAAGCCGTGCCGCGCGGGCTGGCGAGGTGCTTCGTCGCCGCCCCGCTGCCGTCGTTGATCGCCGCGACCAGGTAGTTGCCCGCCCAGCCCCAGTACAGGGGCACGTCGTCGTTGTCCTTGAGGCTGTGCATCGTGAGCGAGCCGACCTGGGTCCGGCCGATCTCGCCGGCGCCGACCATCGCCTCCAGTTCGCTCACCGCCGCGGCCATCTCCGCCTTGCGCCCGCCTGCATCCACAATGGCGAACGCGCAGATCGGCGGCCCCTCCTCGGCCGCGACCCAGGCGACCCCCGCGCAGAACGGCCGGCTCGTAAGCAACTGGACGTAGCCTAAGATCGTCTCGATCTGCTTCGGGACGTTCGGGTCATTAGACTCCCGGCCCGCCAGGGCCAGAAGCTCGGCCTTGACCGGCCGATAGAAGCCCTGCGTGCTCGGATCGTTCCAGAGCCGCCCTAAGATGCTCTTCTCGAAGTCACCCTTGACCGCGTCGCACCCGCTGGTCGCTGTAAAGGCCAGGACATCGTCGGGCAACACCTTGAGCAACCCCTCCACCGCCGAGTCCGCCGCAACCACCGGCGCCACGCCAAAACCGAAAACCACAACCACCGCAACCCAAACCCGGAAAACCCAGCCCAACCGAACCATACCAATCTCCCTTCAACAGAAAAGGTCAGAATATCCGCGACAAATGCTAATATACTCAAGTTGACTGACTTTTTCGATTGGTCTGGGGCGTGGGGAACAGGAT